>JBJKXR010000018.1:0-34420 GCA_045561495.1 Flavobacteriales bacterium
CTTCCGTAAATTTCATCACCAATTGGCATTGTGATAGCTGAACCTGTAGCTACAACCTCTAAACCTCTTGACAATCCATCAGTGGAATCCATGGCTACAGCTCTAACTGTATCTTCACCAACGTGACTTTGTGTTTCAAGAATAATTTTAATTCCTTTTTGATTTGTTACTTCTAGAGCATCAAAAATATTTGGTAAGGCTCCAGATTCTTTGTTGAAAGAAATATCAATTACTGGACCGATTACTTGTGTGATTTTACCTGTTTGAGCAGACATACTTAAATTAACTTTATAAATATTAGTAACATTACATTACGAGACAATAAGGGCGCAAAGTTATAAATTTTTCTTTTAGTATTGTAATTATAGGGGATAAATTTATTTGCCTAATTTTGTCCTTGCTCCTTATCGTTAAACATAATTTTATTACAAGTATAAAAAGGTGAAGGTTTATAATGGTTTTTCAAATTATTCTGCTGTTAAAAATGCAGTGGTTACAATAGGTACATTTGATGGTGTTCACATAGGTCACCAAACCATAATTAATCGTTTGGTTGGGATTGCTAAAAAACATGAAGGAGAAACCGTTTTAGTTACGTTTCATCCGCATCCAAGAATTGTGCTTCAAAAGAACGCTAATGTTGAATTGCTGACTTCTATTCGAGAGCGCATTAATTTATTGGAAAAATCAGGTATTGACCATTTAATTATTATTCCTTTTGATGAACATTTCGCCAAATTAAATTCTTTGGAATTTATAAGAGATGTTTTGGTTGAAAAAATAGGTACAAAGAGATTGGTTATAGGGTATGATCATCATTTTGGAAGGAATAGAGAGGGTTCATTTAAACACTTAATTAAATATGGGCCTATTTATGGATTTGAAGTGGAGGAAATACCGGCTCAAGAAGTAAATGATATTAATGTTAGCTCTACAAAAATAAGAAAAGCCATCCAAGAAGGAGCGGTGCTTAAAGCTACCGAATTTATGGGGCATCCTTATACAATTATTGGGTCGGTAGTAAGCGGTGAACAGATTGGAAGAAGTATTGGTTTCCCAACAGCAAATATTAAAGTAGAAGATTCTAATAAATTGATTCCTAAACAAGGAGTTTATGCAGTTCATGTTATACACTGTAACAAAATCTATTCTGGAATGTTAAATATTGGCTATCGTCCAACAGTTGGTCTTGGTAATCAATTAAGTATTGAAGTCAATATATTTGATTTTCAAAAAAATATTTACGGAGAAGAGATCAAATTGGAAATAATTCAACATGTCAGAAACGAAATCCAGTTCACTAGCGTTAATGATTTAAAGTTGCAATTGGAACAAGATTTGATGGATTGTAAAAGAATATTATCTCAAATATGAAAATAATAGTACTCGTTTTTTTTGCTTGCATTTCCATTAATGTTTTTTCTCAAAAATTGTATTCCGATTCCGCATACAAACATGTGGCCCCGTATCTTAAATTATCTGATGCGATTGCAGATACAGGAAATGTAGAAAAGTTGATTCTAAAAAAGAAAAAGCTTACATCTATTCCTAAAGAAGTTTTTAATATGACGGAGCTTGAGTACTTGGATTTAAGTAAAAATAAAATTGACTCGATTCCAAAGAAAATAGCAAATCTTAAAAATCTCAGAGTTTTAATTCTTTCAAAGAATAAAATAAAAAAAATTCCGATTGAATTATACTCTTTGAAAAAATTAAAAATTTTGGATATCAGTTCTAATGACATACCTAAATTACCTAGAGGAATTAAGGGGTTGTCTAGATTGGAGGAGTTAAATTTATGGAACACTAGTATTGATGATTTGCCTTTTGATATTGATGGTGTAAAAACGCTTAGAGTCATCGATATGCGTGGAATTCTACTCAATTTTGAAATGCAAGAAGAGCTCTTGGAGTTACTACCAAAAGTTAAGCTGTATTTAAGTCCTCCTTGTAATTGTAGTTTCTAGTTTTAGGTGAGACTATAATTATTTTGTTTTCTGATTTGATTTTGTGCGTTGCTTGTTTCGTGGGTGAAATTCGATAATTTCACTTCTTAGGAAATCTTTGTCTAAATGCGTATAAATTTCTGTTGTAGTTATGGATTCATGTCCCAACATCTCTTGAATGGCTCTTAAATCTGCACCTCCCTCCAAAAGATGTGTTGCAAAAGAATGTCTAAAGGTATGAGGGCTGATTGCTTTTTTTATACCTGATGCTTCACATAGGTTTTTTATTATGGTAAATATCATTACTCGCGTTAAGCTAGACCCTCTTCTGTTCAGAAATAAAAAGTCTTCTTGGCCTGGTTTAATACTTTGATGATTTCTAAAATGTTGTATATAGAGCTTTATTTCTTTAATTGCTTTTTGCCCTATGGGTACAAATCGTTCTTTGTTCCCTTTACCAATTACTTTAACAAATCCCATGTCAAAAAACAAGTTGGTAATTTGGAGGTTAATTAACTCTGAAACACGAAGACCACAACTGTATAGTGTTTCAAGTATAGCTTTATTTCTTTGACCTTCGTTTGAACTTAAATCAATTGCAGAAATTATGGTGTCTATTTCTTCAAGAGAAAGTGTATCAGGCAGTTTTCTTCCAGTTTTTGGTGCTTCTAAAAGTTTAGAGGGGTCAGACTTAATATATTCTTCGATAAGTAAAAACTTGTAGAATCCTTTTATCCCTGAAACAACTCTTGCTTGACTTTTTGAGCTCATGCCCAAATCCGCAATCCAATGAACAAATTTTTGAAGATGTTCTAATTTGAAATCTTGAGGATATTTCCCATCTTTTAAAGATGATGAGAATTGATACAATTTGTCAAGATCTCTTAAATATCCATCAATAGAATTATCCGATAAACTCTTTTCAAGTTTTAAAAAAGATTTGTAACCGTTTCTTAGTGCAATCGACATTAATTTATTCCTCTTTTTTCTTTTATTTCGTCGTAGGCTTCTTGTATTTTTTGGAATTTATCTTCTGCTACCTGAACATGATCCTCTCCTAAGTGTGCAACTTTATCTGGATGATGCTTGATGGCTAATTTTCGGTATGATTTTTTTAAATCATTATCAGATATATTGGAATCCACACCTAGTATTTTATAACAAGTAGACAAGGAAGGACCGGATCTTTTCTTGGCTCTCTGTTGCTGATAATACTCACCCCCGTATCTTTGTTGATGTTTATTGTATTGTTGGGTAAACATTGCTTGCATGCTTCTAAATTCAAAAGGGTTTATTCCTATTCCGTTGCTTATTCTTTCAATCATTCTTAGTTCAGATTGATGAATTTCTCCATCGGATACCGCTATACCAAATATGTATTGAAGCAATAATCTTTTTTCAGCAATTCTCATATGGTATCTTATTTGCCGAGTAACCTCATCAATCGGTATTTCTTGCTTTAAAACTTCTCCTAAAACTTTTATTTTCTCTCGAGCAACTTCCTCGCCAAAATGTTTAAGAAAATATTTTTTTACAAAATCCAGCTCAGATTTTAAAATTTTACCATCTGCTTTCATTACGGCCGCTGAAACAACAATTAAAGCTGCACTAAAGTCTCCTCTCTGGGTTTTTTGTTTCCCTTTTTTGTCAGGGCTAAAAACTGATGACCCACCTTTGTCTAATGCACTTCCTATTGCTAAACCTATTATAGCTCCAATAGGTCCACCGCCTAAAATCCAACCTAAGCCTACTCCAAATATTTTTCCTAACATTTTGTAAAATTTATTGCAATTTTGTCAAAAGGCATACCATTTGCTTACAAATGCCATAATGTCTGAACACTAAGATATGAAGAATCATTTTGTACTATTTGATTTAGACGGAACTATTACAGATTCATCTGAAGGAATTGTTAATTCAATATTATATGCATTACGAAAGATGGGGAAGGAGGAAGAGGATATTAATCGATTAACGTCTTATGTTGGACCTTCTTTAAAAGATACTTTTCAAAACAATTATTTTCCTGGTGAAGAGGAGTGCAAAAAGGCGATTGCTTTTTACAGAGAGTATTATGCAACAAAAGGAATATTCGAGAATAAATTGTATGCAGGAATTTTAGACGTCCTAAAAACGATTAAAGATAGTGGGGGAGTGGTTGCGTTAGCCACTGCAAAACCAACTTATTTCGCGAAAATTATTCTTAAACATTTTGGAATTGACTTCTGTTTTGACTCTATTGTAGGAAGTCATTTGAGAGGAACTAGAACGCACAAAAATGAAATTATTTTTGAAGTATTGGATCAATTAGGATTTCCAAAATCGAATGATATTTATATGATTGGAGATCGAGAATATGATATTATGGGTGGGAAAAATCATCAATTAAAAACCATTGGAGTGTCTTATGGATATGGGACTGAAGGTGAGCTTTTGAGAGCTAATCCTGATTTTTTAGTACAATCTCCATCTAAGATTCTAGAGTGTTTTTAATTTACTTTCCAATTAGTAGTCTGAAGTCGTACTCAAAACCTTTGGAAGGAGCTTTAGCGTTATTGAATACAATATCTCCAACTGGTCCAATAAGAAAGTATTTTGATGGTTTTTGCCATTGATGTGTTTCTTGCATTCGAAAGTCAGGGACTTTATAGTCTAAAAGAATTTTAGAATCGAAGTTGTAATGGTAAATATGATCAACATCATTTTTCATTTGAGAAAGAAAATCTTTGTATACTTTAATGTCTATATCTGTTGATACACATACAATTGCAAGTTCATCTTTATAGTGTTCTTTCATGTAATTAATTATTTCAAGTTCTTTCTGAAAAGAAAGATCCCACCCTCTAAAAAAACAGAGATAAACATACTTTCCCTTGTAATCGGATAGATTAAAATTAGTTTCGTCATATTTAATGATTAATTCAGGAGCAGTTATGCCTATTTCTAAATCATTTATTTTTTTCTTTATGTTTTGAGCTATTTCTTTGTGAGTTGGGTGAACAGTGGTTTCTATTATTTTGTTTAAAGTTGCCGTCAGATGAGATTTTCTATAATAATACACTTCCGATATTTCTAATATTCCCTTTAGTAGAATAAGTTCATTGAGTTCTCTGTTGTCAGATGTGTTAGGGCTTACCTCCTTAAGCATTTTATTAAGGTTGGCTTGCAACATTGCTATATGAAATGGAGAGTTATCATTACTTAATATATTGTGTTTGATATTTCCCGCAAAGAATGTATTGAGAACATGCATGCTTTGAACATTATTTGCATAATTGGTATTGGGTTTAAAATGATGTTTTACAAAATCATCTCTAAATTTTCGCATAACATACATTTGCATTTCAGCTATTTTGAATAATAAATACTTTTTGAAGTAGGTGTTCTTTTCTGTAGAATATGTTTTTTTGATGCTGTCGGTAAATGACTTTATAGATTTATAACTTTTCCTTTTGTATGGATTGTTAAGTAAGAATTGCGAACAAGTTTTATCGAGTGTATCAATTAAGTAATTTAATTCGCCCTCAGATGAATTTTTGATAATTGCTTTTTTTGAGTCTTTTGCAAAAAATCCTTTTGAATTTGATAGCTTTTTAAGATAAGCTTCAACGGATATATAATAACTTTTACCAGGTTCAATAAACAATGTTCTTTCAACTTTACCAAGTTTTAAAATTGCAATATTCGTGTTGGAGTTATTAAATGTCAGTTTAAAATTACCATTCGCATCGGTTTCCGATTGTTTTATGCGCTCTTGATTATAGGTTATAAAGTCGTTAACAATGAATACCTCTACAGGGGAGTTTGTGTATTTGCCTCCTTCAATTCCTTTTATGCTTCCTAATAATGTAGTTTGATGAGCAGAACCACAAAAAAAACAAATAGATAATATGAGTAGAAAAAAATTATGCACCAGTTAGAAACTCGTTTAACTCATTAGGTAAGAACTGAGAGGCATCACCACCACTCCTTAAGATATCACGAATAATTACGCTATTTATTGCAAGATATTCTGCATCCGTCATAAAAAATACAGTTTCAACCGACTTTTCAATTTGATTATTCATGATGGCTATACTTTTTTCGTATTCAAAATCCTTGCCATCACGAAGTCCTCTAACAATAAAATTTGCATTGTGTTTTTTACAAAAGTCAATAGTTAGCCCATCAAAACTTTCAACGCATACTTTGGGTTCGTTTTTGAAAACGAGTTCAATTTGTTGTATTCTTTCTTTAATAGAAAAATAATTTTTTTTTGCACTATTTGCTCCAATAGCAATAATAATTTCATCAAATAAAGGGAGTGCTTTTCTTACAACAGCTTGATGTCCTTTTGTAAGAGGGTCAAATGAACCGGGGAAAACAGCAATTCTTTTTTGTGACATATTTAGCAAGTTATACTATAAAAGTTAAAATTATTAAAACTTCAGATATCTTTGTGAGCATTAATATGTTGAAAATAGTTTGTTTTTTATTTTTTTCAGTGTACTCAAAATAAATGTTTTTGGTTCACTTTAAATGCTCCTTCGCTCACTTCTTTGAAAAATTCTTGGTTTTTTAATATGTGAAAATTGAAAAATTCACATTGCCATATTTTCTTGTTTCCTTATAGTTTGGGTGTTTAAATACTGTAGATTTTGAATGTTCAACAATTAACCATCCCTCTTGAACGAGTAAGTTGTTGTTAAAAACTAATTTCGGAATTTCGGGTATGTTTTCAAGATCATATGGAGGGTCAGAAAAGATTATATGATAAGGGTTAGACAAAGATTTTAATATCTTAAAAACATCCTGTTTTATAGGTTTGAAATTGTCAAAATTTAATTCTTGTTGAATTTTTTTTTGGTAAGCGATGCAGTTAAAGTTTGCATCTACTGAATGTACATATTTTGCTCCTCTTGACAAGAACTCATAGCTTAAATTACCGGTGCCACTGAAACAATCTAAAATTATTAAATCCTCAAAAATAAAGTGGTTGTTCAATATGTTGAATAAACTTTCTTTAGCGTAATCTGTTGTAGGGCGAACGGGTAAATTATTCGGAGGAGATAATTTTTTTCCTTTGTGGAGTCCACTAATTATACGCACAGTCCTTGATTAAAAATGGTGTAGAAGTAATGATTGGGTAATTCATTTAAGGCTCCTGCAATTTTTATGTTTTTATTTCTAAATCCAAAATGAAGATTTTTAATATATTGAAATAAAAGTTGATGCTCTTCACCTCCTTTATGTATTTCTCCTATTAAAAAAACCTCTATTGCATTCGGATTAATATCCAGTTGCTCAAAAGAAAATAAAATATAGTAGAGCAAGTCTTCTTTTCCTGAAAAATGAAAAGAATTAACAAGTTTTAATTTTCCCTTAGTAAGAAAGATGATATCAAAATAACCTTTATGAAGATTTATAATTACTCTATCTTCAGATAGGGAATAAAAGTCTCTTAAAACAGATTCAACAACTACTGCAATTTCATGTGTCAACTTAGCCGATGGAAATACTTTTTTAATCCAGTCGTTCAAATTTTTTGGTAGCGCATAACAAATAACGATTCCTTCTTTTTCAAGGATATGATATTTATATTCATGAAGTTGTTTAATTGTAGCGCTTAACTTTAGGTATAAGTGAGTTGATTCTTTATTAAATAATGCTTTAGGAATTACAGAAAACAATGTATTCGCAATAGAAATAGAAACTTTTCCATATTGCTTAGAGATTCTAATTGGATATGTTTTTAAAGCTTTTGTAAAATTTGCAATATGAAAGTCTTTTTGATTTAATTTGTTCTCAAAACCTTTTTCAGCTACTGCAATATGTGTTTTTGATTTTGTTTTCAATACATCGGCTATTATTAAACCATTACCAATGTTTAAATTCAAATCATACTTATTTAAAAGTTTGCTGTCAAATGTTTTATCAATGTGCACTTTCATGTGGATTACTACCAGTTCCCTTCGGTTGTAGGTTCTGTTAAACTTCCAAATTGTATGTAGTTTTCTTCGTCAAAATTTTCAGGATAAATTTTTAACATTTCAACGAATGTTTTCTTCTTAGTTTTAACCTCTATGTAAAAAACATCCCTGTTATTGGCATTCTTTGTTTTGTTCGTTTTTAGCGAGAATTGTGTTTTTGTGAAGGGTACATATGCAATAGAATCAATATTTATTTTGTGTTTCTCACCGAAAACTTTAATATCAATAGGGATATAAGCAGTATCCTTTATTGGCTGATTATTTCTTAGCGCATTATTTACAGCTGCAGTATCATTTTTATCAACTAGGTATCTTACGATTTGAGCAGAATCGGTTTTAGCAAAATGCACAAGTGAATCCCATGAGTTTGCATAATTTTCATTTACGCTTAGGAATTCAACCTGCAGATTTTTTATCTGCATTAATTTATTTTGTACGATTTTTTCTCTCTTCTCGTAAGTTTCTTCAAATTTGATATCATTCGCCAAAGTAAAGTAAACGCTTCCACCAATAAATATGGCAATTGTGATAAGAACAACAGGAATACCGTATTTTAAAATTGGCAAATGCAATTGAATTATTTTTTGATCCATGAGTACCATGAATGCAACAAGTCCAATGAGAATTAAACCGAACAGTAGGTAGCCTCCTTTGTCTTGAAGATTGACCTTTTTTACACTTATTTGCTCATTCTTAACACTTGGAATTGTACTTAGTTGATTTGGGTTCCTTATTTGGTTGGCTACAATTACTATGTAGTCTTCCATAGATAAAGTATCTGAGATGGATTTTATTTTAGCGATGAGTTTCTTTTTAGGCATGTTTTTTAATGCGAATTCATTTGCTATTTTTTCATTTACTGAAAAAGTCTTTTGCTCGAGAAGGCGAATGGCATCATTTGTTTTACTTATTGCCAATGAATCTCCTTTTGTAGAAGCTTTATTTAGTTCAACCTGAAGGCTATCAGAAAAAGGTTTCACTGAAACATAATATTCCTTTTTTTTCAAGGATGCTAAATAGCTTCTCTCAGCAACTATCAAACCACCAATGTAAGGTTCATATCCAACCTCGATAGAATCAACCATTGTAATGTAGTAGTCATCATCAACAAAGTAGGCTTTGTCATAACTAAAGTATGGAGTAACAATAACAATTAATCCTAAAAGACCTATCAAAGAATATATTATCGGCTTAAAAACAGAACCAGTTTCCATATTAAATGTTAATTTGATGTTAACGGCCCTAAATTACAACTAATTAGTAGGAGGAGAATGGCTTTTTTAAAGTTTAATATTAAATTAACACATAATCCTGTGTTCTTTAAATTGTTGGTGTTTTAGAAAGGTTTACTTTTTAGTTTTACCTTTATCGAGTGCAAAGTTTAGACGATTTTTTTCCTTTTGAACCTACTACAATTCAGGAGCGGGCTATGCGGAGTTTAACAAAATTTGTTTTTTATATTGATAAACCCGCATTATTTATTTTAAAAGGGTATGCTGGAACTGGCAAAACGACATTAATTTCAACGTTTATACATTGGTTGCCCAAAATCGGTTTAAAGTCTGTTTTGTCAGCACCCACTGGCAGAGCGGCAAAAGTTTTAAGCAATTATTCGAATAAACTAGCACTTACAATTCACAAACAAATATATTATAATTCAAATATTGACGGTAGAATTGTTTTTACAATTCAAAAAAATAAACATTCAAATACTATTTTTATTGTTGACGAGGCATCTATGATAAGTGATTCCGGTGGAATTGGAAGTTCTTTTGTTTCGCAAAATAGAACTTTATTAGATGATTTAATAGATTATGTATATTCAGGAAAAAATTGCAGATTAATACTAATTGGGGATAGTGCTCAGTTGCCGCCGGTAGGCAGTTCTGAAAGTCCAGCGTTAGATGCATCGTATTTATCAAATCGTTTTCCAATTCAGGTGGGTGAAATTGAATTGAATCAAGTGACAAGGCAAGCCAAGGATTCTGGGATTTTATACAATGCAACATTGTTAAGGGATATTTTAAATCAAGAGGAGCAATTTTTTCCAAGATTTAATCTGTTAGATTTTAAAGACATCAGAAAGCTTTATGGTTATGAAATAGAGGAAGAGATTTCTTCTTGTTACAGTAGTGATGGAATAGAAAACACCATTATTGTGTGCAGAAGCAATAAGCAAGCAAATAATTTTAATAAATACATAAAATATAGTGTTTTATTTCAGGAGGATGAATTAAACGCCGGCGATTTATTAATGGTTGTCCGCAATAATTACTTTTGGCTAAAACAAGAAGAAAATATGGAATTTATTGCCAATGGTGATATGTTGGAGGTCATGCGCGTGATTGACTATGAAGATAAATTTGGTTTTCGATTTGCAAATGCTTCCATTCGTTTTTTGGATTCCAAGAAGGAGATAGAATTTGATGTTAAACTTTTATTAGATACAATAAGCATTGAATCTTCAAGTTTGGGAAAAGAAGATGGTAAAAAATTATATGATGCCGTTTGGAATAGTTATTCAGATATTCGCGAAAAAAGGAAGCGAAAAAAGGCGCTTAAAGATGATCCTTATTTTAATGCGCTTCAAGTAAAATTTGGATATGCCATCACTTGCCACAAATCTCAAGGAGGACAATGGAAAAACGTCTTTGTTGATCAAGGATATCTCACCGATGAAATGATCAATAAAGAGTATTTAAGATGGTTGTATACAGGAGTAACTAGAGCCATAGATAAATTGTATCTTACCAACTTTAACGAAAAGTTCTTTTTGTAATCATCTCTTGAAAGCAAAATCAATGTGATAGTGGTCGTCGTGAAAATCATCAATGAATTTTGGTAAGTATTTGGCAAAATAGATGCCTTTCTCTTTTACTTTTTTTCCGGATTTAGTCTTAAAAAAGTCATCTTTCAAATTGATTTTAAGCAACACTTTCTTAATGAACATATTGCGCTTTTTTGCCGCTTTTTCAAGTGCTAAAATATGTTTTCCCATTGCTTCAAAATCAATTGAGATATTTTTATTTCTTTTGCATCTTCCAAAGGTATCGAATTGCATTGCGTAATGAAAAACACCTTTCCATTGGTCGCCATGATAAGGCTTTTCATTTTTTTTTAGAGGTGAAGCAAAGTCAATGGAGGTCCCGTTCTGGTGAGTTCTGTGAGGCCACATTTTCCCTCCTTTTTTATGAGAGCATTCCATTAATAAAAACTTTCTTTTTGGCATTATTATTTCACATTCTTTGTAGGCTTCAATTGCAATGTCTAAAACATTAATATTCACCCAAGCCCTGTTTTTGAGAAAGTATGTAATCTTTGAAAAGTATTTGTAATTACTTCCTTTTTTTGGGAATCTTCTTCCATTAATCAATTCTCCATTTTTAACAGTTCCTTTTGAGATGCTAACACCTTTGCCTTTGGGGGTTGTTGGTGAACAACCCATCAGGACAATCAAAAGTATAATTTGTGTTGTTATTTTCATTGATTAAGAGCTCCCCCAAACTCTATAACTGTATTGAATTTATATTTTTTGTGAGGTTGTATAGACACAGAAGCATAGACGTAGTTTTTACCTAAGATGTTTTTTCGGTGTCCAACGCCTTTTATACCATCATCTATAAGCAACTCTAATACAATTGTTTTTGGATTATTGGGGCCGTAATGTATGTTCTCTCCGACGCTTGAATAGTTTTTGAGTAATTTTTTTGTTCTTGCTTTGTATCCTTTTAAGGTAACGGACCTGTGTCCTATTTTACCTTTTTTTCCAGTTGTCTTAGCGTGATGTTTTGCGAATTTGAATAATTCACCTGTGTAATTCAATGGAGTTAGTTTGTTGGTGTTTTTTAAATCTTTTCGTAGCGATTTAATATATTTCCTGGAGTACTTTTTGTTTTCTTTTAAAAATGGATTAAGAACTTCAGATTCAAATTTTTTAGGATTTATTCTAACAAGATTGATATAGTACAAAACATCTTTTTCATCTGGAGACATTTGTGAATCACCGATATTTGATTTCGCTTGTTGCTTCTCCTCAGGCGTCCATTCGACAAAAAAACTTAAGATTAGAATCGGTATGATAAATGCTTTCATAAAAAAACAACGGACTAGGCAGTTCTTTTATTGAATAAGAAGATTAATTTTTTGCCTTTTTCTTTTTCCATGAATAATAAGAAAAACATTAAAAGGAATGGAATAGCAGGTATTTTATACCTCACTAAACTTCCCATAATTGGCGTAACCATCCCTATAATGGTGAGTAAAGCAAAAGCATACATTAGGAAAAAGTATCCTATTGATTGAAAATTTTTTCTTTTGCCATACAGCAAACAAATAAAAATAAAAATGATAATTAAGCAGTTTTCAATTGCATTTGGAAGAAGAACTAATGAGTATATTTCCCAAGGTAAAGGCCTTATAATAGCGTTGACCAATCCCCAAGTAAAATTTTGTAAAAAGCTGAAAGGGTTATCTTCGAGATTTCCCGTTTCAATAAGGCTTTTCGCATCCATTGATTTTGCTAAACCTAAAAAGTCCTGTCTTTTCCACTTTAAAACTGTAAACAAACTCCAGTTCCAATTGTATATATGCCAGATTACGGCTATTGCATAGTAGCTAGCAAAGTTGATAATTACTTTGACTATAGAGTGAGGACCTTTTCGGCTAATGATCCATAGGTAACCAGTTGTTGCTGGGATTAAAAGAAGTCCAACATAGAATTTCAAATGGAAAAGAAACAAAAAACAGAAAATAAGGAGTACATAGTGTTGCCAATAGGCACGTTTTGTAAAGACTTTATTTAACACATTAAGTGTTATGCCAAAAACAAAAAATAATGGGCCTTCTTTCAAAATTCCAGAACTCCAAAAAACAATTGAAGGCGTAAAAAACAGAATTAAACCTAACCATATTTTTTTTCCAGGGAAATATCTGTGAAATGCCTTGTAAATGAAGGTTAGCCCATAAAAAGCTGAAAAACTAAAGATTAATAAATGCACGTAATAACTTCCAAATGAAATCCATCGGATTAGAGCGTTTATTCTAATTACAGTTCTATTGTCATTGTAAAATGTTGTTCTTTCGGCAGGGAACCAATTATTCATTGAATCCAAATATGGCATTAAGTCTTTTCCGTCATCAATACCGAATAACATTCTAAAGTATGCCCTTGGATTTTCAAAAGCAGCTTTGTGAAGGTAATAGCTGTCATCGAAATATCTAAATGTATCCGCTTCAAAACGGACATCGTAAAAATACGTGTATATTATGGTTAGTATACATCCAGCTATAACTTTAGTTATAAACGCCGTAACGAGAAATTTGCGTGATAAACCTTGAAGATTGAAAAATTTCCAACGGTATACTCCCCAAGAAAAAAAAATGAAAAATAATATGGAGAGAAGAATAGTCACTAGGTAAAAGTAATCATTAAACTCATCCCCTCAATGCATTAAAATAAAAAAGCCGTTTGTATTACAAACGGCTTAAGATTTTATCTATTTTAAAAACTACCTTTTAAAAGTAATCCTTTCTTTAATTCTCGCAGATTTTCCTGTTCTTTCTCGTAGGTAGAAGATTCTAGATCGTCTTACCTTACCTCTTTTATTCACTTCAATTTTGGTTAAGAAAGGTGAGTTAAACGGGAAAATTCTTTCAACACCAACTCCTCCAGATATTTTTCTTATCGTAAAGGTTTCTGTAGAACCAGAGCCTCTTCTTTGTAGAACAACACCTTGAAAAAACTGTGTTCTCGTTTTTTCACCTTCTTTAATATCATAATAAACAGTGATGGTATCTCCTGCTTGAAATTCCGGCCACTCTTTCTTCTCTACTAATTCGTTTGATACTTCTTTAAGTAAATCCATTTTGATAGTACTTTCTTAATAATGTAATAACCCCAAAAAAAAGGGAGTGCAATATTACGAATAAAAATTGAATGAAGCATAATGATTTACAATAAATGTTTTAGCAGCAAAACTTTTATTTATATTTTACGTAAAACGAAACAACTGCCAATTAAGGCTTTGTAGCATAAAGACTTAGGAATGCATGAGTGATTTACGTACGTGAGTAGATTTTGTTTTAAATACCTGCCTAAAATCTTATTTATGGCAATGATTGTTTTTTCATTGCCACACTCTCATGCTCAAGAATCTCAAGAGGATATCAAGAAAAAAGTCAATAAAAGGAAGGAAGAGCTAAAGCGTTTGCAAAAACAACGTCAGAAAGAGCGCAAAAAGGATGAGTTAGAATATCGAAAATTACTCCGACAAAAAGAACAAGCTAAACGATATCGAAGAGAGCAGTTAAAAAAAGAGGCTGCATTAGCTCGACAATACCAGGCTAAAGCTGAGGCAAAAAGAGCCAAAAAACTTGCTGAGCAAAAAAAAGCAGAGGAGGAGAAACAACAAAGACTCGCAAATCAGCAGGCTGAAGAGCAGAGACGGTTAGCTGAAGAGGCTAAAGAAGAAGAGCGAAGAAGACAAAAAGAAGCTAAAAAATTGGAAGAAGAAAGAAGGGCTCAAAAAGAATTGGATGCATTAGAAAAGAGATATAAAGAGGAAGAGGATAAAAAAGATAAAAAAGCAGCAGTTAAAAAGAAATATCTGCAGGAAAAGGAAAAGGAAATTGAACTTGAGCAAAAAAAAATCGAAGAGAAAGCTCTCTTAGCAAAAAAGAAACAAGAGGAATATCAAAAAACCAAGAAAAAATCACAGGATAAAGTAGACAAAGTAGAGCTTGAAAACAATGCGGATAAAGCAAAGAAGGAAGCTCAAACAGAAGCTCAGAAAAAAATAGAGAAAATTCAAGATCAAAGAGAGGCTGAAAGACGTCGTGTTGAAATGCGAAAGCAGAAGGAACTTCAAAGGAAACAATTGATGGAAGTACGAAAAAGAACTGCCGCAGCTGAAAGAAATCGAAAAAAATTGCAAGAAGAATCCGCCAAGAGAAGAAAATTTGAAAAACAGCGATTTGAAAGAGAAATTGAAAAATTAAAAAAGGAGGTTGGAGAAAAACGTGATATTGAAAAATTTAAAAAAAGTGCTTTAGAAAAGCAACAAAAGATTCAGTCAGAATATCAAGATAAATTAGAAAAAAGAAATATACAAAAGCAAGCTGCAATAGCTTCCAAGCAGAGACAACAAGCCGAAGTTGAAGAACAACGAACTGAGGCTGAGAGAAAGCGTGCTAGACAACGTGCAGCTCAGGAAGCAAAAAGAAATAAACTTTTAGCTAAAGAACACAAAAAACTTGCGAAAGCTGAAAGATTGTTAGCGCAAGATCAAAGAAAAGAATCCGAAAGACGAAATAGGGAGAATGAAAATTTATTAAAAAAACTTGAAAAGTTTAAGAATACTGAATTGGCAAAGAAGAAAAAAGCAGAAGATAGAACCGCCAAACAGCAAGAAAAAATGGAAACTGCTGTAAAACGCAAAGAAGAACTTGAAAGAAAAAAGGAAGCGTATGAGTTGGCTAAGAAAAAAGCAATAGAAAAGAAAAAGGCAGAAAAAGAAAAAAATGCTCAAAACAAGGCCAAAATTGCTGCTGAAAAAGCTCTAAAAGATGCAGAGTTTGCTGATAAAATGAAGGAAAGGGCTAAGAAGGTAGAACAACTTAAAGATGAAGCGGCTGAACTTCGAGATAAAATTAAAGAAAGTAAAAAAGATGGGAAAAAGAATAGAGATAATTTGAATCTTGATTTTTCAAAAGAAGTCGACTCTTTAAAAGTAGCTGTTCAGCAGGAAGGGACACAAGATGAAATTAATGCTAGAGAGCAGAAAGAATCTGACGCGTTTAATGATCGAAAACTAAAAAAAGAATTGGCTGACAAAAATGCCAGTAGTAAAGAACTAACCGAAGAGCAAAAACGTCAACTTGAATTACAAAAACTAGCTAGAAAAGAAGTTCAAAAGCATCAAAAAGCACTCGAGAAAAAAGAACGTTCTATGGCTAAACTTCAAGAAAAAATGAAGCAAGAAGTCGATGCAACTAAAGAAGATTTAGAATCGGTTCAGAAAGCTGAATCGGAAAAAGTGAAATTTGAGGAGAAAAAATTAGCAGGTAAAAGAAAACTTTTACTCGAAAAGGAAGCCTTGCGAAAACAAAAAAAGGAGGCTCTTGAGAAGGAGTTAGCATTTAAACGAAAACTCAAAAAAGAAACTGAAGATAAAAAAGAGCAAAAAAGACTATCAGATTTAGCAACTCGAGATTCTTTGAATCAAATAAAATTTAGGGATGCCCAAATAAAGGATTCCTTAAATGCTGAAGAGAAGTTAAAAAAAGCAGAAGAGTTGGCCGCTAAGCTTGATGAGAAAGCCAAGATAAAAGCTTTGCGCGCAGAGGAAGCAAAACAAATTGCCAAAGAAAAAGAAGAGCAACAAAAAATATTAGAGGAAATACAAGTTTCTGTAAAACAAAAAGAGGATGAGTTTAAAAAGCTTTCGAAAAAAGAAAGAGAAGCTGAAAAAGCTAAAAAAGCACAATACTTGCAGGCTAAGAAAGCAATTAATGCAAAGGAAACTAAAGTTAAAGAGGTGAATAAAAAAGGAGCGGACAGAGATAAAATTGTTGAAAAACCCTCTGAACCATCAACTCCAAAAACAGCATTAGAAATTGAACAGGAGAAAATTAAATCTCGAACTGAGAAAAGGAAATCAAAACAGGATGAAAAGCGTGTTTTAGAACAAGATAAATCGGCTAAGTCCCAAAGTGATTTAGAACTGAAAAAGTTGAAATTTAATGCTGAGAAAAGATATAAAGAAAAAAAAGAGGAGGAAAAGCGAAAACGCCAAGAAATAAGACGTCAACAAAAAGAATTGAGAACTGCTGAAAAAAAAGAAAATCAGGAGATGTTGGCAAGAATTCAAAAGCGAGAGCGTGAAAAAGAGGATAAACTTAAAGAAAGAGTTTTAAAGGATAATCCTTCAAAAGAAAAAAAGAGTAAAGCTATTGTAACCAATGATAAAAATGAATCCAATAAGTATGACGAGGTAGCCAATAAGTTAGCAAAGACTAATGCAGATTCAGAGGTTGAAGAAAATGCAAAAACTAAAAAAGAACTTGAAAAACTTCAACGATTAAAAGACGCTAAGGCGAAACGAAAGAGTGCATTGTTACTCTCAATTAAAAATTCTTCTTCTAAGAATAAAAATGAAACCTTTCAAGAACAAGTTATAAGAGAATATTTGGAAGGAAAGCCCATAAAAGGACCAAAAAAGAAAGAGAAATTATACATCATAGAAGAATATCAGAAAAGTGAAAAAAAGCGCTTAGAAACAAATTTAAAAAAAGCCGAAAATGAAGTTAAGGCAGCAAAGGAAAAAGCGGATGAGCAAAAGCAAAAGGCCAATAGTTTATCCGTAGCTAAAGTAAGTATGTGGAAGCTCTCAAAGAGAATCAAAGAGTTGAAAGAAAAGTTAAAGGTGGAAAGAGAGGCGAATGCAATAATTAAAGCCGACTTAAAAGACTTGAATGAATCTGGTCTTACAGGAACTGCTGTGAAAGTTGAGAGAAACGAGAAGGAGGCGAACATTAAAAGGCGTGAAGAGGAAATAAAACAAATGGAAAAAGAACTGGAAAGTTTAAAAAATCAATACCAGCGAGCAAAAGGAAAATATTACACAGGCAAAGCGAAAACAAAACTCATGAATGAGCAAGATGTTGCCAATGCTAAAGAAAAGTTGGAGGCGGCAAAATTGGCTAAAAAATATGCCGATTTAGAAACGCCTGAAGAGAGATTAGCAAGGTTTAAAAGAGATAAAGCCAAAAGAAAATTAATGGCTAAAAAACGTAAAGCCAGATTAAAGGCTGAAAAAAAGAAACAGGCGTATCAAAATCGTTTGGAAGCAGCAAAATTAGCAGAAAAGGAAAAGTTACTTAGGGAAAAATCCATTATTCTAAAAAAGACAAAAGAAAGACAGGAGCAAATTGCTAAGGATGAAGCGGCAAGAAAGTTATTGAGAAATCGTGATATTGCTCAATTTAGAAAAGATAGTATTAAGCGAGCCAATAAATTAATTCTTGCTGAAAAACGAAAAGAAAAGGCGGAGAAAGCAAGAATAAATGCATTAGAAAAAAAAGTTAAACGAGCAGAAATTGATTTAAAATTAAATAATGAAAGATTATCAAAGGAGAATAAAGATGAACTTTTGAAACAGAAGTCTAAACTGGATAAAGAAATAGAGTCACTCAATAAGATTCAAAATGAAGCGGCTAAAAATAATAAAAGAGACAAGCAAAAAGGATCTAGATATAAAAAGAACATTAGTAAAGCGAGGGCTTATGAAGATTCAATGCAAATTGTTTTGAGAAAGCGATCAGAAAAAGATTGGGAACTATACAATCAAAGAGAAAAAGAATTAAAAGCAAAAATTAAATTGCAAAGAGAAAAATTAAAAACAAAAAGGGAAGTTGTAAAAAGAATAGGAGAAAAAAAGCGAGAGGTTACTGAGGATGATAAGTTAAAAGCCGCTGAGTCAAGAATTGAACAGCAAGAGTTAGAGCAACAGCAGTCAATCGAAATGGCAAATAAGGATTTAGAAACTAAAACAAAAATTAGTGAGGTAAATGCAAAAATAAAAGAAAAGAAATTAGAAGAGAGGGCTAAGAAAAAAGCATTAAGGCTCGCTGCAAAAAAAGCTGAAGCAAAAAAAGCTGAAAAGTCTGCTAATTTGAATACAAATAAATTGAGTAAAAAAGAATTGCAAATTCTTCAATTGAAGGATGAGATAAGAACTCTTGGAATTGACGTTAAAAGAAAAAGAGATGATTTAGAGTTGGCTCAGGAAGAATTGAAAGAATTAAAGGCTAAAGGAGATGTAAGTGATGCAATAAAGCAAAATGTATTGCAAAGGAGAATAAGTAAGTATAAAGCTGAAACAAAAACAATTTCAGCCGATATGAAGAAAAAGCAGATCGAGTTGGATAATCTTTTAGGCGTTACCAATCAGAAAGGAAAGCAAGCTCCTGCAACCGCAAGTGAAGATTTTTTAAGAGAGCTTCAGGCAAAAGCCAAAAGAAAAGAGATAGAACAGAGAAGAAAGGAACGAGCTAAGAATATTGCTGTCATGGAAAAAGCCAAAAAAGAAAAAGCCAAAAAGGAAAAAGTGAAAAGAATTGAGTTTGAGAATAGAGTTTTAGAGGCAGAAAGACAAGAAATAAAAGACAAGATTAAAGCTGAAAAAGAGGCTATAAAAGCAAAAAAAGAAGCCTTTAAAATTAAGCAAAAAAAGATGGAGGCTGAGCTAGACGCTTTAGCGGAAAGAGAAGCAATGGAGGATGATTTAGAGGATCTTGAAAAAAGAAGGAAAAAAGAGCTTGAAAGAGAACAAAACAAATTAATAAAGCAAATGATTAAGCTTGAACAAAAAGAGGTTGATAACGAAGTTCTTGAAAAAGAAAAAATAAAAGAATTGGAGGCAAAGAAAAAAGCAGATGAGAGAAGAAGAAGAGAAAGAAAATATTTAGAAGCAAAACATCTTCAAGAAGTTGAAGCTAAAAAAAATAAAAAAATTGAAAGTTCATTAACAAAAGAAGATGAACGTTATATCAGTAAGGAAGCGAAAAGAAGAAAAGAGATTGCTGATAGTTTGGGTAATATAGTTGATAAACAAAAGGATGAATTGATAAAATATAAGATTGACGCTAAGAAAGATCGGGAAAAGCAAAAAGAAATTGAAATAGCAAGTAAAGAAGAACGTAGAAAATTAAAAGAACAGCGAAAAATAGACGCAGAAAAGAACAAACAATTGTTAGAGGCCACTGCTGAGCTTAAGGAAAGGTTAAAGGAAAAGAAAACTCTAGAGCGAAAAATAGAGGCAGCCAAGAGAGCTTCTATGCTTAAGGAGGAGAAAAGAAAGGTCGCTGAGGAAATCAAAATAGAAATGTCAACAAAAAGAAAAGCACAAAGTAGACTTAATGATTCACTCCTAATAGAGGAAAAATTATTAGCAGAGAAACTAGCTCCTCTTCAAGCCGAAAAAAATACTAAAGAAGCAAAAATATCGGATTTAAAATTAGAAATAGCTCGGTTAAAATCTCAAGAGTTACCGCTTTTAAGAGATTATTTGCAGATTAATCAAAAAGGTAAAAGCCTTATTTTTCGAACTAAAAATTTAGTGGGTGAATACAAAATTGAGAAGATGGCGGAGGCTACCAAAATACAGAAAGAAGGTTTAGAGGTAAAATTAAAAGTAAAAGAAAATTATTTGGAAAGATTAGGTAAGGATCGTCAAGTTAATATTTATCGTCAAAATTTAGCTGTTCTTAATGAAAGAATACAAAATTTAGATACCTCAGATGTTAATTCCGATGAAATCAATAAAATATTACTCATTCAATATGGTCAAATTGAAAAGGCTCTAATAGCTACTGAAAAAGAAATGGAACAGATAATTATTGACATTGAAAATAAAGAGGAACAATACAATATGGATTTAATGCTAGCAGATTCTGCAAGGAATAAAGAGAGAAAAGATTCTCTTGAAGCTATTGAAACGCAATTAACTCCTGATGAAGTTTCTTCAAGAATAGATTCATTAAAGAAACAGTATCAAAATTCTAAATCAGGAGCGGTTAAGGCCTCTATTCAGAAAAAAATGAACCGATTGTATGTCCAATTACCAGAGGGGATACATGAAGAGGTTTTATATCAAGATAACCGTACAATTAAGAAGTATATTGTAAGTAAAGGTGGTGAAGTCACCATTTATAAAATGGTAATGTATAGCTGGGGAACGACTTATTATTTTAAAGATGGGGTTGCAATTACAAAATTGCGATTTGATGCTGATACACGTTATTAGGTAAAGGTTTAATAAAAGTAATATAAAGTATATTTTTACTACTTTCTAATTAGAATCAGCAATAATTCATTTAAGGTAATAATGATAAAAATATTAAAATATTTTTTAAATGATTTGGAACGTTTTACTAATCAACTTTGTTATCAAGTATGTATTTTGTTTTCTTTACAAGTTTTCCATTTTTATCGTAAAATTTTGAAACCCCATTTTTCCTTCCATTTTGATATATGATTTTACTTTGAGTATTTCCATTACTATAGAATGTTGTGAAAGGTCCTGATAATCTTCCGTTTACGTAATTTACTTTTTGATAAGGAACATTTGTTCCATCAAAATAAACAACCCATAGTCCATTTTTTACAGATTCTTTTTGTTTTTCTCGAAATTTGATTAGTGGATCTTTTTCCACTTTAATTGTATCACCATTCGATTTCACAATAATCGTGTCTAATTTGTTTCTTATTTTATCTAAGGCTGGTTTTACCAATTTGTATTGACCTTTTTCCCTGAGAAAAAAGCCTTGATCATAATAGGATTCAAATTTACCTTCTAAAAGACCATTGCTATATGTTTCTTTTATCCCAATACGACCGTTAGGATAAAATTTAACGTACTCACCATGTTTAATTCCATTGTTATAATTGGCAATGAACTTTTGATTTCCATTGTCATAAAAACCTTCCCACTTACCATCCATTATACCCATATTAAAGGATCCTTTTTCATTTATTCGTTCATTTTTTTCGTGCCATGAGGTCCAAATCCCATGTTCTTTGTCGTTTTTGAATTTTCCTTCGTGGTCAAGTTTCCCATTTTCAAAATATACCGACCATTTTCCATTCCTTTTATCATTTTTAAAATTTGCTATCCTTAATTTTCCTCCCGATTTATAGAAATATTTCCATTTTCCTTCTTTTAAACCATTTTTAAAAAAAGCAATATGCTCTTTTTTGTTAGTTCCAGGATAGTTAAACAACCATCTGCCGTTTCTTAAACCATTTTTGAAGGTTCCTTCAATTCTTACAAAATTTTTGTTGAACCATGTCCAAGTGCTATCTTCTTGTCCCATTTTGAAAAAGCCCTCTGATTCTTTTGTGCCGTCAAGTTTGAAAGAGTAAAATTTACCATGTTCCTTACCATTTACAAATTGGGTTGAATCTTTAATTTGACCATTTACATAATACACTTTGTGTATGCCGTTTTTTATACCTCTTTTAAATTCCGATGTATACCAAACATTTCCATTTTCATACCACTTTACTATTTTCCCATGTACTTTCCCTTTGTTATATATGAGTTTTCCTTTTGGTGATCCGTCGTTATAAAATTCCATTAATTCTCCATTTCCATTTACAACAGATTGTTCTCCTTTTTTATTCCAGCCTACTAAAACGCTGTCATATCCTTTGCTGTAGTATGTTTTTTTTAAGATTTGACCTGTTGGATACCAATAGGTGAACACACTATCTTTTTGGTTGTTTTTATAATTTCCTTCCCATTCTTTATTACCGTTTTCGTAGTAACTAACCCAATGACCGCTTTTACTATCTTTTATATATTTTCCTTGAAGCTTTAAATTCTTGTTCGAATACCAACTCGTATAATTGCCGTGTTGTTTACCTCCTACAAAAAAACCTTCATCTTTTTTATCACCATTGGCGTAATAATAGGTGACATTACCATGCAGTCGGCCCACATTGAAATTGGCAACTTGTTTAAGATGACCATTTGAATGCCAATACATCCATTTATCGTGTTCTTTGCCATTAATGTATTTACCTTCTGCTTCTTTTTGACCATTAGGGTATTTGTTAATAAAATACTCCATTGCAGCCTTTTCGTTGGTTTTCGTTTGTGCGAAAGAATGTATTTGACTGATGCAAAAAATGATAAAAAAGGAAAGTCTCATAGCTCTGAATTTTATATAAATTAACTCTATAATTTTAAATTAATTGTCATTTTTTCTAGGAATCTTTTAACAAATTAGTTTGAATTAATATTTATTGAATGCGTTCGAAGTGGTTAACGATTTTAATAAAAAGATGTTTGGTGCTGATTTTTTGCGTATTATTCTCTTAAATAAAATATTAAGTAATAATGGAAAAAACAATGTTTTAATAAGGTATTGTAATTTCTTATTACTTAGAGGTACTCATAATTTGATATATTAATATTAGAAAGAATGTCGAAGAAATTAATTTTTAAACCCCATCCATGGCATGGTGTACCTGTTGGTATAGGTGCACCTGGGAGGGTAACTGCATTTATCGAGATGGTCCCAAAGGATACGTGTAAGTACGAAATTGATAAATACAGTGGATATTTAAAGATTGATAGACCTCAAAAATTTTCAAATATTATTCCTGCTTTGTACGGGTTTATACCTCAAACGTATTGCGGAAAAAAAACGGCAAATTTTGCAGGTGAAAAGTCAGGTAGAAAATTAAAAGGAGATGGTGATCCATTAGATATTTGTGTTTTTACAGAAAGAGAAATACCTCACGGAGATATTTTGGTTGAAGTAAAGGTTATTGGAGGAATGAGAATGATCGATGGAGGAGAAGCTGATGATAAGATAATAGCTGTTTTAGCTCAGGATGAGGTGTATAGTTTTACGGATATCAAAGAAGCTCCAGAAAGATTAGTAAATCGATTAAAACATTATTTTTTAACCTACAAGCAACTTCCTGGTGGTGAGCATGCTGAATGCGAAATAACACATATATATGATTCTCAGGAAGCAAAAAAAGTTGTGCAATTGAGTATTGAGGATTATCAAGACGAATTTTCTGAATGATAATTTTATTAAACTATTCTTTATAGCTCAATTAAGTTTGACTTTCCGTTTGAATTTTCTGCATTCTTTTCCCAAAAAACTGACTAAAACAATTTTACCATATTTTGTAAAAGAAACTTCTTTAGTATTATTTACACTTTTTAATTCCCCTTTAAAATTACTGTGAGAATACAATATTTTATAACCATTTTTGGAAGTTGTAAAACCTTCTAATTTCCCTTCTCGAATCCTAAAACATTTATATTTGTCCCATATTTCGTTCACTTCTTGAAAGTGTTCAAATATGGTAGTGCCGCCTACTTCAACTTGTTCCTAATTTTCAATATTTTTAAATTGTTGCAAATGTAAATTGAACATGACTTATTTTTAGTGAAAAATTATAACCAAATTTCGCTTTGAAATATTTAGTTATCTAGTTATTTTTTTTATGTTTTGTGAACGACCTTTCCGGAAAATTTTATTACTTATCGTTGTTCCTGATCGGAGTTTCTTTTGTTCTTCCTCAGGTAATTGAACTATTTTTTTGCAGTAATCTGAGCAAGTTGTTAGCATTTTTTTTTGACAAGCTTCACACTGAATAAATAATAAGTGGCAGCCTTTATTTTTACAATTTACATGCGTATCGCAGGGAATATCGCATTGATGGCATTTAGAAATTACATCTTCAGAAATTTTTTCTGCTCGTCTTTCGTCAAAAACAAAGTTTTTGCCAAGAAATTTATTTTCAAGCCCTTCTTCTTTTATTTGACGGGTATATTCAATAATTCCTCCTTCTAATTGAAAAACATTTTTAAAACCTTTGTGTTTGTAATAAGCACTCGCTTTTTCACAGCGAATACCACCTGTGCAATACATTACTAAATTTTTTTCTTCTTTGTGTTCTTTTAAGTCGTTTTCAATAATATCCAATGAATCTCGGAATGTATCTACATCTGGAGTTACAGCTCCTTTAAAATGACCAATTTCGCTTTCATAGTGATTTCTCATATCCACTAGTACGGTGTTTGAATCTTCTATTATTGCATTAAACTCTTTTGCTTTTAAATGTATCCCTTTATTGGTTACGTCAAAGGATTCGTCATTTAATCCATCTGCTACAATTTTATTCCTGACTTTAATTTTGTTTTTGAGAAAAGAGAAAGAATCTTGTTCAATAGCAACATTCAAACGTATTCCATTTAAAAACTTATACGTGTATAAGTCCTCTCTGAATGCTTCAATATTTTTTGCAGGCAATGAAATTTGCGCATTTATTCCTTCCTTAGCTATATATGTTCTTCCGAGAACCTCTAATTTTTCCCATTTTAAAAAAAGTTCATCTCTTAGCTCTTGGGGATTGGCTAGGTGCGCGTATTGATAAAACGATAGAGTTAGGCGGTCTTCTCCTGCCTTGGTGATTAATTCTCTTCGTTCTTCCGCGCTTAAGGTATTGTACAGTTGCATGCTATATCAATTTTAAGTCTGGACTGCAAAAGTACAATAATTACATAGATGTGTAAAGTCAGTTATTGGTTTCATACTGCATGTATGGAAAGTTTCCTATTTTTAAATACGATTAGACAATTGGTTTTATGAAATAAAAAACTTTCCTTTAGATATGCTTTTAAAACTTGCATGGAGAAACATTTGGAGAAATAAGCGGAGAACTTTTATTACGCTTGCAATGATTCAGTTTGCTGTAGTTTTAGCTACTTTCATGTCTGCTTTTCGTTATGGGATTTTAGACGCTCAAGTTGAAAATGTTGTGGGAGGTTATCAGGGGTATGGAGCGATTAATGACACTTCATTTGTTGATGAACCTAATATTGAAAATACAGTTCCGTTTAATGATTCTATTAAAAATTACCTTAATGACAAAGCTGTTATAAAATCATATTCTCCGAGAATTTTAGGGGTTGGGATGATGACTTGTGGTGACAAGTTTAAAATAACAAAAATTACAGGTGTTGATCCAGATCTTGAAGATAGTTTAACGCATTTATCCAATTTTATTGTTCGGGGAAGATTGATGGAGAATCCTGGGGAAGTTGTTCTGGGTGGTAGGTTATCTAAAAGGTTAAAAGCAGATTTAGATAGCTTGGTTTTTGTTACTGGAATGGGGTATCATGGAAATACAGCAAATATGCTTTTGAAGGTAGTGGGTATCATTAATCTTTCAAATGTTGAAGAGGATAAACGATTAGCATTTATTACCTTGGATGAAGCGCGACAAGGATTTGCATTATATGATGGAGTAAATCAAATTGTTTTGGCTTTCAATAATAATTCTAATGCTAGTCGTATTGTTAATGAACTAAAAGATGATTTTGAATTGCCAACTCAAATTTATTCATGGGATGAGCTTAACGAATCATTGTATATGCTTGTTCAGGTAAATGATGCTGGTAATGTTATTATTTCGTCCATTTTATATTTTGTAATTTCTTTTGGACTTTTTGGAACCATATTAATGATGCTTGCGGAGCGAAAACGAGAATTTGGAATGTTGATTGCGATTGGAATGAAGAAATCAAAACTTGCTTATGTCGTTTACCTAGAGAATATATTAATGGGTGTTATAGGAACTGCGATTGGATTTGTAATTGCGATTCCTTTAGTATATTATTTTCATGAAACACCAATTGATTTAACGGGTCAAATGGCTGATGATATTGAAAAATACGGATTTGAACCAACTGTGAGCACTTCCATGAGTTTGTTGATTTTTCTAGGTCAAGCGATTGCTGTTTTATCAATTACCTTGATTTTTAGTTTATATTCAATTTTCAAGATTCGTTCAATGAACGCTATAAAAGCCATGCGTGAATGATTTTAAAAATAGGGTGGAACAACATATGGAGAAAAAAGGGGCGAAGCATGATTGTAATCATGTCTGTAGCCTTTGGAATATGGATTGGGATGTTTTTTGGAGCTTTTCAGTGGGGAACCTATGTTCAGAAATTGGATGATATTGTAAATAGAGAAATTGGGCATGTTCAAGTTCATGACCCCAATTTTATTGATGAAGAATACGATTACAATTTCCCTATTAAAAATCATAGAGAGGTAAAATCAGTTCTCGATGCTGACTCTTCCATTAAAGTTTATGTTGAGCGCTCTATTTTTTCTGCAATGCTTCAAACTACAAGAAATCAAAAACCTGTATTGGTATATGGTGTTGATACTTCAATGGAGAGAAAAATTTATTCTATTTCCTCTATAATCACTGAAGGTGAAATGGTAAGTGGGAGAAGAGCCCCAACTTTATTGATAGGAAAAACATTAGCAACTGAATTAAATATCAAATTGGGCGATAAAATATTAATTCAGGGGGGAATGTTGCATGGCCTTAAATCTTTCGTGGGAAGAGTTAGGGGGGTGTATGAATCTCCGAATAAATTGAAAGATAAGTTGGTTGTTTATGCACATAAATCCGATTTAGATCAAAAATTAGGAGATGGCTTCGTGCATGAATATGCGGTTTTATTCAATGATTTTGATTCTTTAAAATCATACGGCAATCAACTTCAAGACAAACTTCCGAATCATCAAGTATATAATTGGGGAGAGATTATGCCAGAGATTGAAAATGGGATAGAAATGACCGATCAGGTAATGTTTGTTTTCATGTTAATTATATGGATAGCATTATCCCTTGGAATTGTGAATACTATGCTCATGAGTATTTTGGAAAGAACTCGTGAATTAGGAATGCTTATGGCTATAGGAATGGGCAGATGGAAAATAGTACAAATGATATTTTTTGAAACATCTATTTTAACGCTAATAGGAGTTCCAGTAGGAATACTTTTAACAATTGTTACGGTTGGTTATTTTGGGGATGTAGGTATTGATTTGTCTGTGGCAAATGCAGCGTTAGAAGATTTCGGTTATTCAACTATGATATACCCGAAAGTAAAAATAAGTTTTTATTATCAAGTTATTTTTCAGGTGATACTTGTTAGTTTTATTTCAACTATTTTTCCAGTGATAAGAGCACTTCGATTAAAACCTATCGAAGCCATACACAAAACGTAAATTATGAATGTAGTAGAAGCCAAAAATTTAGAAAAAATATATAGTGACGCTGATTTAGAGGTAAGAGCTGTTGATGGTGTTTCTTTAAATATAGAGGACGGTGAGTTTACTGCAATAGTTGGACCTTCAGGATCTGGAAAAACTACTTTGTTAAATATTATTGGCGGATTAGACGCTCCGAATCAAGGGAGTGTTAAAGTTGCTTCTCACGAGCTTACAGGGATGTCTAAAAGTGAATTAATTGATTTTCGGTTACAAAATATTGGGTTTGTTTTTCAAAGCTATAATTTAATTCCAGTGCTTACAGCCTATGAAAATATAGAGTTTGTAATGTTGCTTCAAAATAGAAGTTTTAAAGAAAGAAAAGAGAGAGTTGAAGAGTTATTGGAAGCCGTTGGAATAGCAGAAAAATCGAATAAACGCCCTTCGCAATTGAGTGGAGGTCAGCAACAGCGCGTTGCAGTAGCAAGAGCCTTAGCACCGAAACCTAAGTTTATTTTGGCGGATGAGCCTACAGCCAATCTAGATTCTAAATCTACAACTAAGTTACTCGACATTATGGAGCATTTAAATTTAAAGGAAGGAATCACCTTTTTGTTTTCAACCCATGATCAAAGAGTGATTGATAGAGCTCGAAGAGTCGTTACATTAACCGATGGAAAAATAACTGAGGATAAAATTATAAATGAGTAAAGTCCTAATAATCATATTTGCTCTTTTTACAATGATTGGATTTTCTCAATCTGATTCATCTTCTTTTTGGAAAGAGCATACTGAATTCAATGGGTATGTTAAATTTATGCAGACGTTTTCTGGTGATCAAGAAGGCAATATCTATGATCAGTCTCTTTGGCATAACCGCTTAAATAGCAAATATTTTAAACGGACGAAAAATGGAGAAAATGAATTTTCTTTAGAACTCAGAAATAGACTATTTTATGGGGAGGCAATTCAAATCAATTCTCAAATTAAGGAAATGTTGGATGTTGATTTAGGAATTGCCGATTTATCATTTGTTTTGGGAGAGTCCGATAAGTTTTTATACAGCACTATTATAGATCGTTTATGGTATAAAGGTTCATTCAAAGATTGGGAATGGAGTATGGGGCGACAGCGCGTGAACTGGGGAATCAATAGTTATTGGAATTCAAATGATTTATTCAATGCGTTTACATTCACGGATTTTGATTATGAAGAAAGACCAGGTTCTGATGCAGTTAGGATTCAAAAATATTTTAAAAATGGAGCAAATATAGAAGTTGCCGGTTCGGTTAATTCTGACACTGCTTTTATTGGAGCTACAAAATTAAGTTGGAACAAATGGAATTATGATTTTCAAGTCTTAGCGGGTAAATATCATGATGATTATGTCATTGGGTGCGGATGGGCTGGAGGGATAAAAAAATGGGGTTTCAAAGGTGAATCCTCTTATTTTATGAATTCTGATGATATAACCAACACTGTTGGGAGTTTATCAGTTTCAGGAGAATATATTTTACCGGGAAACAAATTTATAGGTTTAGGATTGCTTTATTCATCGAGTGGAGTAGTTGGAAATACGGACGTATCATCTAGTTTTCTTACTTTTCAAACATCAGCAAAATCACTTATGCCTACACGATGGTCAACTATGACGACTTTTGTTGGTGAATTCAATGGATTAACAAATTATGCATTGATTTTAGTGTACATGCCCGGTGTAGATTTTGCATTATTTATGCCATCAATTACTCGGTCAGTAGCTCAAAATTTTGATTTGTCATTTCATATGATCAATATAGGAGGGAGATTGAACAATCAGAATACTTTTTTGGCGAATGGTTTCGTCCGAGTGAAATGGAGTTTTTAAATTATTAAATCTCCCGATTTGTATTAACTTTATAAGCGTAAATAAATAACAAAATGACAAAATATATTTTTACTAAATCCTCCAAAAATTTTTTAGAATCCTATTTGAACAACCCTTCACCAACTGGTTTTGAATCAGAAGGTCAAAAAATATGGTTGGATTATGTAAAGCCTTACGTTGATGATTATATAATAGATACCTATGGAACAGTAGCTGCGGTTATTAACCCAAAAGCAGAGTATAAAGTTGTCATTGAAGCACATGCAGATGAAATTTCATGGTTTGTTCATTATATTACTAGTGAGGGATATATTTATGTGAGAAAAAATGGAGGTTCAGATCATCAGATTGCTCCATCAAAAAGGGTACATATTCACACAGAAAATGGAATTGTTGAGGCTGTTTTTGGATGGCCGGCAATTCATACACGACACGGTGGTAAAGAGGAAGCTCCGTCTTTGAAAAATATTTGTTTAGATGTTGGTGCAAAAGATAAAGATGAAGTTTTGAAAATGGGTATTCAAGTAGGGGATGTTATAACCTACCCTGATCCACTTACTGTTTTAAATGATCGATGGTATGTTGGTAGGGCTTTAGATAATAGAATAGGGGGCTATATGATTGCTGAGGTGGCGCGCTTGTTGCATAAGAACAAAAAGAAATTGCCCTTTGGATTGTATATTGTTAATGCGGTTCAGGAAGAAGTTGGTTTAAGAGGTGCTCAAATGATTACCCATACAATTAAGCCTAATGTTGCTATAGTCACTGATGTTTGTCATGATACTTCAACCCCAAAAATAGATAAGATTGTTCAGGGTGATATAAAAGGTGGTTCAGGCCCATGCATTCCTACTGGTCCTGCGGTTCAAAACAATTTGTTAAAATTAATCAAGAAAGCAGCCAAGGATAACAAAATTCCTTTTCAAAATGCTGCGGTTTCAAGAGCTACTGGAACGGATACGGATGCTTTTGCATACAGCAATGGAGGAGTTGCTTCAGCACTGATATCACTGCCTTTAAAATATATGCATACAACCGTTGAGTCTGCTCATAAAGATGATATAGGAAATGTTATTAAGCTGATTTATAATTCTATTTTAAGGATTGAAAACAATCAAGATTTTAGATATTTCAAATAAAAAAAGGCTGAAATTTAATTTCAGCCTTTTTTATTTTTTATTCTTATGAACATTGTTCAAGAGCCTGACCTATGTCGTTAAGAATATCATCAATATGCTCAATCCCAACAGATAGTCGAACTAACCCTGGAGTAACTCCTGCAGAAACTTGTTCCTTAGGATCTAATTGCTCATGAGTAGTTGAAGATGGATGTATAGCTAAAGTTTTAGCATCACCAACATTAGCTAAGTGCGAAACTAAGTTTAAGGATGAAATGAATTTTTGACCAGCATCTTTACCTCCTTTTAATTCGAAGGTCAATATACCTCCAGAACCTTTTGGGAAGTATTTTTGAGCAAGATCATTATACTTGTTATATTGTAAAGAAGGATAATTAACCGATTCTACCTTATCATGATTCCCTAAATATTTCGCGATATGTAAAGTGTTTTCAACAGTTCTTTCCATTCTTAAGGATAAAGTTTCTAAACCTTGTATTAATTGAAAAGAGTTCATTGGACTGATACAAGGGCCAAAGCTTCTTAATCCATCTACTCTCAATTTAATGGCAAATGCAACATTTGGTAATCCAAGAGGATTATTATCTCCAAAAACTTCCCAAAATTTCAAACCGTGATATCCTTCATTTGGTTCAGAGAAAAGTGGGAATTTTCCATTTCCCCAGTTAAAATTACCTCCGTCGATAACTACTCCACCAATTGAAGTTCCATGACCTCCAATCCATTTTGTCGCCGATTCAACGATTACATTGGCACCGTGCTCAAATGGCTTGCATAAATAACCACCAGCACCAAAAGTGTTATCAACAATTAGAGGGATGTTATTTCTTTTTGCAACTGCTGCAATTTCCTCAAAATCTAATATTCGCAGTTGAGGGTTACTTAAGGCTTCAATATAAATTGCTTTGGTGTTTTCATCAATTGCAGCTTCAAAATCACTAGCATTATCAGAATCAACCATTTTACATTGAATTCCTATTCTTTTGAAGCCTACTTTAAATTGATTATAGGTACCTCCGTATAAAGCGGAACTTGATATAAAATTATCTCCAGCTTCTAGAATATTAGAAATGGCTAAAAATTGTGCAGAAAGTCCTGAAGCTGTTGCTACAGCCATAACTCCACCTTCTAGTGCAGCAATTCTTTTTTCGAATACGTCTGTTGTTGGATTCATAATTCGTGTATATATGTTACCGAATTCTTTTAGTCCAAATAGGTTTGCAGCATGTTCAGCGCTATCAAAAACAAAAGACGATGTTTGATGAATGGGCACAGCTCTAGACTTGGATGAATCTATCTCATGCCCTGCATGAAGTTGTAAAGTTTCAAATTTCATTGTTAAATATTTTGAGAGTTAGTATTTGTAAAAAAATCCATTTTAGTTTTTTACATAAAATCTTGATGAAGTTAAGAAATTTTAGATGATACTTACTTTAATTAACCATTTTTTGAGTAGCAAAAACATCAATCATTAATTGTTGAAAAAAATGATTTAGTGTGTGGTAGGATACGTTTTATTGTCATCAATAGTCTATTTATCAGTTGTTTATGATTATTTTTTTCGTCAGTTCATCAATTTGTAAAATGTAGATTCCAAATGTGCGTTTTGGTAGTTTAAGTTGTTTGCCATTTAAAGTGGTTGAGAAGATTAATTTACCTTCTAAGGTGAAAATTTTGACGGATCTGTTAACAATTGGTTCTGTAAAGGATAAAATACCTTTGTTAAGTATGTCATGGTCAATTTCAACATTCCAAAAATTACTTTTAGTTGTATTCTCACAGTTTTCCGTTAGGAAACCGCGTTTGCAAGCTAGCCAGTGAATTGTTCCTGAATTTTCTGAATTATACAGTAATGTATCCGCTTTCATAATTTGTTCAATAGCATCTAAAAAGGTCATGTTTGGATACCAGCTATATACTGATTGTAGTATTATTTTATCTGCCGTAGTATCTTCCATATTGTTTCGAATATCCATTAGCATTGCTGCAAAAAGTTCTCCATCAATATATTTATTACCGTCTAACCCCTCTTTGTATGTTCTTTGATGATCAATTGATCGACCTTCCCAAAATTCGTTCTGTCCATCCCAGTTATAGAGTTCTTTGTAATTGTGTTCATTTAACATTTTGGAGTATACTGCTGCCCAGTAATCACAAAACCCTTCGTCCATTGCTGATCTTTCATAGCCTATTAATGAGCCAGGTGCTGCAGAGTGAGAAACAGCATGAGCATATTCGTGAATCAAAACGTCTGCATCTTCTGCATCATCAACTCCTCCTTGACCAAAATTTAGGCGTGGGGGGATAGTAGAACTTATAAATTCTGAATTATCATTTCCGTTTAAAGCATATACATCAGCAGCAATTTGATAATTCATAATATCTTTAAAGCCAATAGAATCTTTTAAATAGTCTGCAAATCTAGAGATATGGTATAGTGCATTTATTTCTTCAAAGCCTATTTCAGAACGATTAAATCTAAATATTGAATCCGTCTTGACTGTTGGTTGAATATCTGGAGAACTTTGATTTACAATTTTTAAATGCTTGTTTTCTAGTAAGAACATATTATTTTCAAATGAAGCTGTTAAGTTCACCTCTTTGAGTTCATTATTCAAATAGCTATTTGTTTCATCATTGTTATCTGTAAAATTGCCACCATATACTTCATTGCTACTGGATAGAGGGTCGGGATAGAATACAGTGCCCGAAATAGTTGTGTCCTTTAAATTAAAATTGTGTTTTAAATGATGAATGGTTCTATTATTGTTTCTATATAAAGTGTAGCTTTTTCCTTTTGTATCAATTATTGTAGCTGCGGATACGGGGATTAGGCTACCTTGATCGTTTAGGAATCCAGGTTCTAATTTTAAAATGGTATCTGAAAAAAGCAATTCTCGATCTAGCGGGTTTAACTCAATATCTGTGTGAAAACGTTGAACGTTATCATTAAAAATATTTTGCTTTAAAAATTGGTTAAAAACAGGAGATCCTTCAAAAAGAGGGTGATACATAGTATGACTTCCTATTAAACTTTTTGTGGAGTAAATAAGCTTATATTTTTGTCCAAAAGAAAAAAATGAAATTATAAAGGCAATTAGAAAAGCGAATGTCTTCATCTTTCAAAAATAGAGTCTTCAATAAGATTAATAACAATTAATTCAACTTTTTTGCCTCTTATTTTGGATTAGGTAAACGTTGATGCAACAAAATCATTTTAAAAGATATCATAAAATGAAATGAATAGAATGGCTAGTATAGAACACAATAATGCCAAACTCTTTTTTTTTGATAGTTTCTCTTGAAATAATACAATGGAAAATAAAGTTGAACAAAGTATGACTCCCATGTTTGCAATTGGAAATACGCTGGATGAAGGAAGGTCGTTTAAGCTGTCCAGCAAAAAATACATCGAGAAATAGTTTGGTATACCTAAAATTAGCCCCCATAAAATATCTTTTTGGGAAGGTTTTTTTTGGCCATTTTTAACTTTCCAAAGTAAAATAAACACTCCAAAAATAAATGCAAACAAGAAAAGATATCCAAAAAAGATACTCGTATCAGCTGGAACAATTAAAAATTTTTGAGAATAACTCAACAAGATTTCTAAAAATCCACCACCAAAAAACAGAATTAGGAGTACGAAATAGGTTTTTATTTTAGGGAATTTTCTTTTGTTTTCAGCAGATAAAATAATTGAAGCGATGGCAACAGAAAATCCAATTATTTTCAAGTAATTCCATGGTTCCTTAAAAAATAAAATGCCCATTATGGTTGGAAATATGAATGTTATTTTATTAGCTATTGTTGTTGTTGAGATATCAATTTTTTGGCTTGAATAAGCTATTACTTGGAAGAGCATAACAAATAAAAATCCGAGTAAAATGATTATAGGGAACC
>JBJKXR010000019.1:0-34309 GCA_045561495.1 Flavobacteriales bacterium
TTTGCTATAATCTATTAATTACTCTGTTTTCAAGTAAGTTAAAAAAATACATCGACAGTAAAAAAAGATTGGTCGATAATATATTCAATTTTGTCTTTGATTTTAGGGTTATGCTTTAGTTTTAGTTTAGTGAAAATAGAGCTTTAAGCACTCTGTAGATATAAAAAAAGCGCACAGAATTCTGTGCGCTTTTTGTAGTGAGTTAATCCTCAGTTATTTAACAATAACCAACCATTCAGGATAGTTGTCTTTTTTGCCTCGTTTAATGGCTTCTAATTCCTTTTTCAAATGCGAAGAGATTTTTCTTTCAGAGACAGGAGGCAATTCATAATCGATTCCTTTTCGTCCAAATCCAGAAATGTGGGTGATAGTTACAGCAGTTCCTGTCCCAAACATGTCTTCCAATGTTCCGTTTTGTTGAGCTTCAATTACTTCGTCAACAGAAATTTGTCTTTCTTCAACGGTATATCCTAAATCTTTGGCAATAGCAATAACGGATAATCTTGTGATACCTCCTAATATGGTTTCACCTGCAGGAGGGGTTATTATTTTTCCGTCGATGATCACCATTAGGTTCATCGTTCCACTTTCTTCAATGTATTTGTGCTCTGTTGAGTCTGTCCAAATCAACTGATCGTATCCTTCTTCTTTGGCTATTTTTGCAGGCAGTAAAGATGCAGCATAATTTCCTGCAGCTTTTGCAAATCCTGTTCCACCAGATGCAGCTCTCGAATACACGTCTTCAACTTTTACCTTAACGGCTGTATCGTAATACTTGTTTACAGGACATGTAAAAATGACCATTTTATAAGTTTCTGAAGGAGCTACTCCAATGTACTGGTCGGTAGCAAAAATAAACGGACGGATGTACAGTGCACCTTCTTCAGTTTTTGGAATCCAGTCTTTATCAATTTTGACAAGTTCTGATAAACCATCCAACATGATTTGAGGATCGATGGTGGCCATACAAAGTCGTTCACAGGAACGGTTTAGTCGTGCAAAATTATCCATGGGACGGAACAACACTACATTGTTGTCAGCATCCAAATGCGCTTTCATTCCTTCAAATACGGACTGACCATAATGAAGGGAATTGAATGCTGGATTATAATCGAGGTTTTGAAAGGGTAAAATTTCAAAGTTTTGCCATTCTCCTTCCGCATAATCTGCTACGAACATATGGTCGGAGAAGACTCTTCCGAATTGAATGTTTTCAAAATCAACATCATTCAATCGGGAGGCTTTTGTTTTATTTATTGTAATTTTTGTTTTTACCATTTCTCTACAGAAATTATCGAACCCCCTAATTTAACTAATTGCCGTGGTATTATGCAATAGAATTCGTCTAAATAATTTAAAATGGCCAATTTAAGGGTGAAACATCAGGGACAACAGCAAAAAAATGGCAGTAGATGCCCTATAATCTGATACCTTGTCAGTTTGTATTCGCTAAAACTGTACAATATGTCAGTTGTTTCGAAATGGCACTTCAATTGATAAGAGTGTGTCAAACAAAATAATTTAAAATGGCACAAGGAAATATTAATGTTCAAGCGGAAAATATTTTTCCCATCATTAAACAGTTTTTATACTCTGATCAGGAGATATTTTTAAGAGAACTCGTATCCAACGCAGTAGATGCGTGTAAGAAATTACAAGCGCTTTCTTCTATGGGAGAGGCGAAAGGAGATATCGGTGAACTTCAGGTTGAAGTAATTGCAGATAAAAAAGCGAAAACGTTAACCATTCGTGATAACGGTTTAGGAATGACAGGCGAGGAGATTGAAAAGTATATTGCTCAAATTGCTTTTTCAGGTGCTGAGGAGTTTGTTCAAAAATATGAGGACAAAGCCGACGGAATTATTGGTCACTTTGGTTTAGGGTTTTTCTCTGCTTTTATGGTAGCCGATAAGGTAGAAGTTTACTCTAAGTCCTACAAGGAAGATGCTTCAGGGGCAAGATGGATTTGTGAAGGAAGTACGGACTATGATTTGACAGAAGAAGAAAAAGAATCAAGAGGTACTGATATTGTATTGCATATATCTAAAGACTCCAAGGATTATTTAGAGGAGCATAAGCTATCGGAACTACTTACTAAATATTGTAAGTTCTTACCTATAAATGTAAAGTTTGGTACAAAAGAAGAAACACTTCCTGTTCCTGAGGTAAAGGAAGGAGAAGAAGCTCCAGAGCCAGAAAAAATTACAGTAGACAATATTATTAATAATGCTGCACCAGCATGGACTAAAGCTCCTGCAGAATTAAAGGATGAGGATTACAAAGGTTTCTACAGAGAGTTGTACCCAATGTCTTTTGAGGAGCCTTTATTTCATATCCACTTAAATGTTGATTATCCGTTTAATTTAACTGGGGTATTGTATTTTCCAAAGTTGAGCCACAACATGGAGGTTCAGAAGAACAAAATTCAACTGTACTGTAACCAGGTTTTTGTTACGGATCAGGTTGAGGGAATTGTTCCTGATTTCTTAACGCTATTGCACGGTGTTATTGATTCACCAGATATTCCTTTAAATGTTTCCCGATCATATTTGCAGTCGGATCAAAATGTAAAGAAAATTTCTTCGCACATTACTAAGAAGGTTGCTGACAAATTGAAGCAATTGGCTACGAAGGATAGAGAAGAGTTTGAAAAGAAATGGGACGATATTAAAGTATTTATTGAGTTCGGATTGTTGAGTGATGATAAATTTGCTGAAAAGGCAAAGAAGTTCATGTTGTACAAAAACGTGAAAGAAGAGTTCTTTTTAATTGATGAATACCTTGAGAAGATTAAGGTTGCTCAGGAAAACAAGGACAAGAAAACGGTGATTTTATATACGCATGATCAAGAAGCTCATCATTCAGCAATTGCAAAAGCTGAGGAAAGAGGATACGATGTTTTGGTAATGGATACTGCTCTTAGTTCTCACTTGGCGAACAAATTGGAACAAGACTTAACAGATGTAACCTTTGCAAGAATTGATTCGGATACGATTGACAAGTTAATTGCTAAGGATGAAGAAGTTCCAAGTAAACTTTCAAAAGAAGAAGAAGAAAAATTAAAACCGGTAATTGAAGGTGTTGTAAATACACAAACGTATACGGTTCAGTTTGAAAGTTTAAGCGAGCAGGATGCTCCTATTCAAATTACGCAAAGCGAATTTATGCGTCGTATGATGGAAATGCAAAAAGTAGGTGGTCAAGGCGGTATGATGGGTAATTTCCCAGAGTCTTATAACCTTGTTGTAAATTCCAACCATCCCTTGGTAGGTAAAATTCTTAATGAAGATGATAGCGAAACACAACAAAAACTGGCGAAGCAAGCTGCCGATTTAGCCCTCTTATCAGTAGGGTTGTTAAAAGGAAAAGAGCTGACGGATTTTGTAAATCGCTCTCTTGAAATCATAGAGTAATAAAAACAAATACATCCCGCTTCGTGCGGGATGTTTTTTTCTATATTTAAACAAAAAAAGAAATGAAAAAATCAAGTATAATACTTTTAGCTGTAGTAGGTTTAGTTGTAATTATTGGTGGAAGTATGTTTTTCAAAGCAACAGGAACTTATGACAAAGCAGTTGGATACCAGGAAACGACTTCGCAAGCTTGGGGTAATGTAGAAGCAACCTACCAAAGAAGAATGGATTTGATTCCAAATTTGGTTTCAACAGTAAAGGGTTTTGCCGCTCAAGAAAAAGAAGTTTTATTGGGTGTGACAGAAGCAAGAGCTTCTGTTGGAAAAGTAACTATAGATGCTAATAATTTGAAGCCAGAGAATATTAAAGCTTTTCAGCAAGCGCAATCAGGATTAACACAAGCTTTATCAAAGCTAATGGTTATTCAGGAGCGTTATCCTGAATTGAGATCCAACCAGAATTTTTTGCAATTGCAGGCGCAATTAGAGGGGACAGAAAATAGAATTAATGTTGCTCGTCAGCGGTATAACGGGACCGTGAAAGAATACAATACGTTCATAAGAGGGTTTTGGAAAAAAATCTATTTAGGGTGGTTGGCTGAAGAAGATGAGTTTAAAAAGAAAGGAATGTTTGAAGCGGATAAAGGAGCAGAAAACGCACCTAAAGTGCAATTTTAAATGAAAGCAAAAGAATTATTTACAGAAGAATTGCAAAAACAAGTTGTTGTTGCAATTGAAACAGCGGAATTGAATACTTCAGGAGAGGTTAGGGTTCACTTGGACGACAACTGCAAAGGAGAAGTTCTGGATAGGGCTGCGTATGTTTTTGAAAAGCTAGAAATGCACAAAACTGAACAGCGGAATGGCGTTTTGTTTTATTTGGCGGTTCAGGATAAGAAGTTTGCTATTTTGGGAGATGCCGGGATTAACCAAAAAGTACCCGATAATTTTTGGGAAGAAATCAAATCGGAGGTGATTGCGAACTTTAAAAAGGGTGATTTTGCTGGAGGTTTGTCTTCTGGAATAGTGAAAGCGGGTGAGCAGTTGAAAGTTCACTTTCCTTACCAGGAAGACGATGTAAACGAATTAGACAATGAAATTTCCTTTGATGATGAACTTTAAAGTAAGTAGTGCCCTTATTTATTTGTGCTTTTTTTCAGGCTTGTTTTCTGTGGCTCAAAACGATTGTTTTCCTGTTAAGGATAAATCAAACAAGATTCTTGTTTATGATGAATCCAATATTTTTTCTGCACCTGAAGAAAGGGCATTAAACCAAAGGTTGGTTCAAATCAGCAACAATACGTCGAATCAAATCGTGGTTGTGGTTGTGAATGATTTATGTGGCATGGATAAAGCAATGTATGCTACAGATTTAGGACAGGCCTGGGGAGTTGGTAGAAAGGGAAAGGATAATGGTATTGTAATTCTTATCAAACCGACTGGAGGAAAAGGTCAGCGTAGAACGTTTATTTCTGTTGGATATGGTTTGGAAGGAGTGATCCCAGATGCAACTGCAAAATTGGTTGTTGAAAATGAGATGATCCCAAATTTTAAAAATAGACAATTTTTTAAAGGTGTAGACGCTGCACTGGATGTTCTTGTTCCTTTAGCGAAACAAGAATTCAACTATCAAGCTTATAACGATAAAGTTAGAAAACGAAATGAGGGTGGTGGAAGTTTCTTTTATTTGTTGATTCTTTTTGGTGTTTTCTACCTTTTGGCTCGAGTTTCTTCGTCGAGAAGATATGCTCAAACAAACGGTACTGGGTTTTGGACCGCTTTCATGATGGGAAGTTTACTCGGTGGAATGGGGGGGAGTTCTAATCGTGGTGGTTGGGATGATTTCAATTCTGGCGGTGGCGGTTTTGGTGGTTTTGGTGGCGGCGGTTTTGGCGGCGGCGGAGCTGGCGGTGATTGGTAATTCAATTTGTTTTATGACCATAAATTTATTTGAATTTGATTCCTTTTGAATATGCTTTATACCTTGCTATATGGATTCCAATAGGTTTCTTAGTGAATATTCCTTTTTACATTTATTGGCTGAAAAAGCAAAAGCCAAACAATGAAGTGTACCTCTATATGGTAAGAGGTAAATTCACGTATTTGAATGTGTTGGATATGGTTGCTCGTATTGAAAGGGCTACCAGCCAAGATTTAAAAGCTGAAAGAAGGAAAATTGAACGCTATTATAATAGGTCTCAAAAAAGAAAAAAATCTTTTAAAATATACCGTTCTATGGTGTACCGTTTGTTGAAGGAGAAATCTTTTGGTAAACCAAAACCATTGAAATCAATTCGTAGAATGCCTGTGTATACAAAGGTTGTTGCAATATGGGATTTGATGATTATTTTATCCATTATGAATTGCATCTTTATTAGTGGTTATTCTTATGGTTTTAGCTTTTTAGGAGCTGTTCTTTTAGCGTTAATTATGAGTGTTTTTATAGCAGCCCCTGTTTTGGTTGTGCTGTCATTTAATTTTTAACCACGCATTAAAGTATTCTACAAACAAACGAATAAAAGAAGCAAGTTCAATTCCGTTTCGTATAGCCATGGCTCAATTTTGGGCGTTTACAGGTGGATATCTTTGGAAGGATATTTACTGGGTTGAAGGGAGTTCAAGTTGGGTTGCAGGGTCGTCTGCTGGCTATTACGGTGGTATATCGTCCGGTTTTGGTGGTGGTGGCGGTTTTGGTGGTTTTGGCGGCGGAGGTTTTGGCGGCGGAGGCGCCGGAGGAAGCTGGTAGTTATGGTTAAGAAGTATGCAATTATAGTTTTTTTGTTTTGCATGAGTTTGTGTTCTCAGTCCGATGCAAAACCATATGTTGACTCATATCCTTTGGGAATTGTTTTCAATGGAGGTGTTTTTTCTCCTATTCTTGCTAATGCAAATACTTCAGTAGGAGGTGAGGATACTGAAGAGAAAGAAATCAATTATGAAAATATACCCAAGTTTAAACGCTCCAGGATATTTTGTGTTTTGGTGTTAATTTCTTTTTTAGTTAACATTCCTTTCTTTTTAAAATGGGCAAAAAAACAAAAGGGAAGTGATGAAGTATTCCTGTACAATGTTGAAGGTAATTTTACTTACCTAACGGTGTTGTTGTGGATAGAACGTATAGAGGAGTTTAACGGCAAAGTTTTACAGAAAGAGAGAAAGGAAATAGAGCGATTTTATAAAGTTGCTCAAAAGGGTAAAACGTCCATAAAAAATTACAAGCGAAGAATACATGATATATTGCTTATCAAGGCTTTCGGTAAAAACATGGTGAGAACCGCATTTAAACGAATGGCGCTGTACTCAAAAATAACGTACTTGTTGGATGTAGCTATTTATTTAAGCATTATTAATAGTGCAATTTGTATGTTGAGTATAAATTATAGCTGGATGGCTTCCATCATTATTGGTTTGTTTGTTGGGAATATTGTTGCTGCGCCTGTTTGGTTGATTTGCCACTTAATTTTTAACCACTTGTTAAAATCGGCTGCGAGAAAACAGATAAAAAATGGCGACGGGATTGGGTTGAGAATTATAATGGCCCAATTTTACGGAGGTTTTGCTGGGGTTATTTGGAAAGATTTGTACTACATTCAAGGAAGATCCTCTTGGACGTTTGGTGGAGGCCCCTCTAAAGGCGGTTTCTTAAAAAACGTACCAACTGCAAGCTACTCTTCTGGTTACTCCAGCGATGAGGACAAGGAGGATTTAGATTTTGATGAGGATTAAATTTGGTTAAACCGTTTAGAATATTTTTTGCTTCATTACCTTTACTTTTTTAGTTGATTATGACTCCTTATATAACTTACGTAATAATGGCCATAACTGCTCTTGTATCTTATAAGGCATTTCAAGATAGTAGTTTGAAATGGCGATTTATGTTTAATGCTTATGAAATCAAGCGTAAAAAGGAGTGGTATCGTTTTTTTAGTCACGGGTTAATTCATGCGGATTGGGTGCATTTGGGCTTAAATATATATGTGCTGTATCTTTTTGGTGGAAAGGTTGAGCATGAATTTATTAAGGAATTCGGAATGGTGCGGGGGATTGTGAATTATTTATTGCTATACATAGGTGGTTTAGCAGTGAGTTCTTTTTACAGTTATGCCAAGCATCAAGATAATCCTAATTATAATTCTTTGGGAGCATCAGGAGCTGTTTCAGCTGTAGTTTTTGCTTCAATTGCTTTGTTTCCAATGGATAAATTGGGAATTATTTTAATCCCTTTTTATATTCCTGGTGTTATTTTTGGAGCTTTGTATTTATTGTATTCGAATTACATGGCTAAAAAGCAAATGGATAATATTGGCCATGATGCACACTTCTGGGGGGCTTTATTTGGGTTTGTGATTACGTTTGTTTTTAACCCTAGTTTATTGAGTTCTTTTGTTAATCAAATTACGAATGCATTGTAATTATTTTAGCCTCTAAATAGTTTATATTTGTGGGTGAATTATGGTAAACAAAGCGGTTTTTTTGGATAGAGATGGTGTAATCAATCACGACCCCGATGATTACACGTATTTATTGAATGAAACAACAATTCTTCCTGGAATTATTGAGTTTGCAAAAAAGGTGAAGGAGAAGGGGTATTTGCTCATTGTAATTACAAATCAAGGAGGGGTAAATAAAGGACGTTATACGAAAAGTGATGTAGAAGCCGTTAATGATTTTATTCAGTCAGAATTTAATAAATCAGGAGTTTCTATTGAAGAGTTTTTTTATTGTCCGCATCACAGTGCTTTACAAGCTTGTTTGTGCAGAAAACCAGATTCACTATTGATAGAAAGGGGACTGTATAAATACAATGTTGATCCAAAAAAATCCTATTTCATCGGTGATAAATGGAGAGACGTTGAATGTGGCGAAAAAGCAGGAGTTAAGGGGATTAAAATTGATGTGAATGTAATTAGTGACTCTTTAATTGATTTAATTGTTTAGGCTATGATGGAATTTAACAATTTGGATGGCTTTTTAACCGAAAAAGGAGATAAACTTTACGATACTTCTAACCGTTCTATGCGTTATGGAGATGGTATTTTCGAAACCATTAAGTTGGTAAATGGTGAATTGATGTTTTGGAAAGATCACTACCAGAGGCTTTCCAAGGGAATGCAGCACTTAAAGCTGGATACAATTGGAAAGGAGGAAGATTTTTGGAAGAAGGAGGTAGAAAAGGTAATTGTTAAAAATTATTTCACCAATGCCCGTATACGCATTATTGTATATAGAAATTCGCCTGGGACCTATACTCCAATGGGCAACAGAGTTGGTTTTTTAATTGAAGGAACTCGCTTTGATAAGCCCAATTATACGTATTCCAAACAGGGGGTTAAGTTTAGGTTTGTTTGAAGGTGATCACAAAGGAATGTCTCCTTTGAATAATTTAAAAACAACAAGTGCTTTATTGTTTGTTTTGGCTGGCGTGCATAAAAAAGAAACTGAAGTAGATGATGTAGTAGTTTTGAATGCTGCCGGACGGGTGTGCGAAACAGTTTCATCCAATATTTTTGCCGTTGTCAATAATAAGGTAATTACACCAAAATTATCAGAGGGTTGTTTGGATGGTGTGATGAGAAAACAAATCATCAAAGCGATAAAGCAAAAGGAAATTGATTTTGAGGAGGGTGAGTTGACATTAGAGAAACTAAGGTCAGCAAATGAAATTTTCACTACAAATTCTATGGCGGGTGTTCAAGGAATCGGAGAGTTTGAGGGGGAATCTAAGGATTTGTCTTTTGTTAAAGAACTTCAGTCTTATATAGATTCTGCTGTACAATAGAGGATTAATGTGTTGAAATTCGCATTTTCAACTCGCCTAATATCAGTATAGTAGCGTTAAATACCCGTAAATTATCATCATTTGTAGGTAAAAACTTAGGTTTTACCTTTTGTTAAGCGTATTTTTGTTGCCTACTTTTTGAACATGGGGGAAGAAAACACAGTTGTAGAGCATAATTTTATTGTTAAGGAATTGTACCCTTACCAAAAGACTTCTATCGACCGTATAGTAGGACGATTGAATCAAGGTCCAAACAACAACAATATTTTATTTCAATTACCTACGGGTGGTGGAAAAACTATTATTTTCTCGCACATTGCAAGAGAGTTTATTAAAGAAACCAACAAAAAGGTATTAATACTTACCCATCGAATTGAATTGTTGCACCAAACGTCAAGTTGTTTGAGTGGTATCGGTGTTGACAATTTTGTGGTGAGTAGTGAGGTTAAAGAGGTTGATAATCCGGCTTCTTACGGGTGTTTTATTGCGATGGTTGAAACGTTAAACAACCGTTTGCAGGACGATGAGGATTTTATTAAAAACGTTGGGTTGGTAATTGTTGATGAGGCTCACAACAATTCTTTCAGAAAGATTTTCCAATATTTTAAAAATGTCAACATGCTTGGAGTAACTGCTACTCCATTAAGCAGCAATAGAAATTTGCCGTTAAACAAGAATTATGACGAGTTGATAATCGGTTCTTCCATATCCAATTTAGTGGACCAAAGTTTTCTTTGTGAACCAACCTCATATACGTATGATGTGAATTTGGGAGCATTGAGAGTAGGGATTAACGGTGATTATACAGTAAGTTCTTCTGAGCGTTTGTATGGAGGTTTTGACATGCAGGAAAAGTTGATTACTGCGTATCGCGAAAGAGCTCAAGGAAAAAAGATTTTGATATTCAACCCTGGTATTCGAGTGAGTTGGATGGTGTATGATATGTTTAAGGAAAATGGAATTGATCATATCAAGCACTTGGACTCAACTTTTTCCGATCAAGAAAGAAGAGATACGTTGGATTGGTTTAGAAATACGCCAAATGCAGTGTTGACATCAGTAGGCATTTTAACCACTGGGTTTGATGAGCCCTCTGTGGAAACTATTGTATTGAATAGAGCAACACGATCGCTAACCTTATATCACCAGATGATAGGTAGAGGTTCTCGGGTAACTCCGACTAAAAAATCCTTTAATATCATTGATTTAGGAAATAATATACACCGTTTTGGTTTGTGGGAAGCGCCGCTGGATTGGCACGATGTATTTAACAATCCGGATAAGTTTTTGGATCAAAATTACTTTGATGAATTAGAAAAACAGAGAGAACTTAACTACACAATGCCTGATGAGGTTATAGAGTTGTTTCCAACCAATACTGAGGACCTTTTCTTGGATGTTGAGGACATTTACGAAGGGTGTATTGATAGAGGGGAAAAGGCAAGCAATTCATTAGACATATGCATCTCAAATCATGCTAAGGTAATTACGGACAATTGTCAGGATTTTGATGAAGCTGATGTTTTGATTCATAAGTTAGATGATAGCATTCGCCATCGATTGAAAATTTACACAACCTGTATAACGAAATCGACTAAATCGTATTTGAACTACATTTACGACACGTATCAAAGAAGATTGCGCATTGAAATTAAAAAAATACTTCGAGAGCGAGAGCCAGATGAAGATGAATAGAAATTGAAAAAGGGAAGTGTACACTTCCCTTTTTTGTTGTTCATTATTTGCTGCTTCACTTTTGATTGTAAACTCTTGTTATTAAAACCCTATTTCGCTATCCCTTATCGTTATCTCCACCCCTTGTCGTCATCGCGAGGAACGAAGCGACCTTTTGGTAGTGTTTGAGAGGTTGCTTCGTACCTCGCAATGACGTGGTTTTTTGTGATTGGGTTTTGAGGTTGCTTCGTGCCTCGCAATGACGTGGTTTTTTTGTGATGATGTGGTTTTTGTGAGGGGTTGGTGTGTTTTTTTTGTTATTTCCACCCCTTGTCGTCATCGCGAGGAACGAAGCGACCTTTTGGTAGTGGTTGAGAGGTTGCTTCGTGCCTCGCAATGACGTGGTTTTTTTGTGATGACGTGGTTTTTGTGAGGGGTTGGTGTGTTTTTTTTGTTATTTCCACCCCTTGTCGTCATCGCGAGGAACGAAGCGACCTTTTGGTAGTGGTTGAGAGGTTGCTTCGTACCTCGCAATGACGTGGTTTTTTTGTGATGGCGTTGGTTTTTGTGATGGGGTTGAGAGGTTGCTTCGTTCCTCGCAATGACGTGGTTTTTTTGTGATGGCGTTGTTTTTTGTGATTTGGTTTTGAGGTTGCTTCGTGCCTCGCAATGACGTGGTTTTGTGATAACGTTGGGTTTTGTGATGGGGGTTTTGAGGTTGCTTCGTGCCTCGCAATGACGTTGGTTGTTTTAACCTTCAAATTTTTTCATCAAAACGGTGGCTACGTGTCCTCCAAATCCGAAGGTGTTGCTTAATGCGTAGTTCAGTTCTTTCTCTTTGGCTTTACCGAGGGTTAAATCCCAGCCTTGGGCGAATTCATCGATTTCTTTTGAGTTGATGGTAGGAGGGACGATGTTTTCTTTTAAAGCCATTACTGTGGCGATGCCTTCAATGGCTCCTGCGGCTCCCAGCAAATGCCCTGTCATGGATTTGGTTCCCGATAAACTGAGGTTTTCGCGTTTTCCGAAAACTTTTTCAATACCAACCAGTTCAGAGGGGTCGCCAATAGGAGTAGAGGTAGCGTGGAGATTTATATAATCTACTTGTTCAGGTGTAATACCTCCTTCTTCCAGGGCTTCTTGTAATCCGAGTTGTGCACCCAGTCCTTCTGGATGGGTTCCTGTGAGGTGATAGGCATCGGCTTTTTGTCCTCCGCCAATTACTTCTCCCAGTATGTTTGCTCCACGTTTTTTGGCATGTTCGTATTCTTCTAAAATTAAGGCTCCTCCGCCTTCTCCCATAACAAACCCATCGCGGTTGACATCAAAGGGGCGAGAGGCTTCCGAAGGGTTGTCGTTTTGTGTTGATAAGGCTTTTAATGCGGAAAATCCTCCGATTCCTGATTCGTTGATGGCAGCATCTGATCCTCCTGCTACAATCATGTCGGCTTTTCCCCATTTGATGTGGTTAAAGGCTTCTATTATTGCTGTGGTTGAGGTAGCACATGCAGAAACAGGGCAGAAGTTCACGCCGTGTAATCCGTGACGCATGGAAATAATTCCTGCGGCTATGTCTACTAGGGTTTTGGGAATTAAATACGGGTTGAATCGTGGTGTTCCGTCACCAGCTCCAAAGGCTGCTGCTTCATCATGAAAGGTTTTCATTCCTCCATTACCTGAACCCCAAATTACACCAATTCGATGTCGGTTCAGTTCATCAAAATTAGCTCCCGATTGCGCAATGGCTTCGTTGGAGGCTATAATGGCAAACTGTGTAAACTTGTCGTATATTCTTTGTTCTTTTCTATCAAAGTAATCTGCGGGATGATACCCTTTTACTTCACATGCAAATCTTGTTTTGAATTTTGAGGCATCAAATTGTGTGATTTCTGCGGCTCCAGATACTCCTTTTTTTACGTTTTTCCAGTATTCGTTTAATGTATTCCCGATAGGAGTAATGGCTCCCATTCCTGTAACAACAACTCTTTTCATATGCTTAAAAATAAGGGTTAATCAGTATGAGCTTTAACCCATGTTGTGGTATACGTTTTGAATATCATCATCTTCATCGAATTTAGCGAGAAGCTTTTCAACTTCTGCTTGCTGTTCTTCGTTGAGTTCTTTGGTGTCGTGTGGGATTCTTTCAAAACCGGAGGAGATTATTTCTGCTCCCATTTCTTCTAACTGGCTTTGAATGGCTCCAAAGTTTTGAAATTCTCCATATATGGCAATTTTACTTTCTTCTCCTTCATCTCCAGTGTCTTCAAATACTTCTTCTGCGCCAAAGTCGATGAGTTCCAACTCGAGTTCTTCTACGTCGAATTCTCCTTTTTGAATGGAGAATTGGCATTGGTGGGTAAATAGGAATTCTAGTGAACCGGATGTGCCTAAACTTCCTCCGTTTCTGGAAAAGTAGCTTCGAACATTGGCAACGGTTCTTTGGTTGTTGTTGGTGGCTGTTTCAACAAATACGGCTATTCCATGCGGACCATATCCTTCAAAGTTTACGGGTTTGTAATCTGCTGTATCTTTTTCGGATGCTTTTTTTATGGCGCGCTCAACGTTGTCTTTTGGCATGTTGGCGGCTTTTGCGTTTTGAATAACGGCTCTAAGTCTTGAGTTGGTTTCAGGATCAGGCCCTCCTTCTTTAACGGCCATTACAATGTCTTTTCCTATTCTAGTGAATATTTTTGCCATTGCACCCCATCTTTTAAACTTACGTGCTTTTCTAAATTCAAATGCTCTACCCATTGTTGTGTAATTTTGACTTCAAAAATATTAAACCATTATGTTTCTGCAAAAAAGAAAGGGCGATTGTTCAATCGCCCTTTTCATTTAATGTGTGTTTTAATGTCTATTCGCAAGTTTCTTTTATAACGGATGTTATGTAAATATTAGCCTCAGACCATGTTTTTGATATTCCATCGGCTCCCTTATGCAATACTTCACATGCTTTGTTAATGGCTTTCAAAGCTGCGCTTGCACCAAAGTCTAAAACATCAATTGTTCCATTAATGGATAATGTGTCTTCAACAACTGCATAGTCAAAATCAACTTCATTGGAAACAGCGTTAATAGTTAGTTCAATTTTCACTTGGTTGGAGTCCCGATTGAAGCTGACAATTTTACCAGTTATGTTTTGAGTGGATACCATTTTTCCAAAGTATTCTTCACGAAGTCTTCGATTTCTTCCGATATCATTGGTTTCAAGATAATCTGTTGGGATGGAAATGGTTGCGTTTGCAAAAATTTCTTCTGGTGTATCGGCAACGGTTGTTGAGTCAACGGTGAACTTTTTGAAATGTCCTTTTACTTCTACTTTACCGGTTGTTTTAAATCCACCAAATCCAATTGTAGTAGCTTTTTTGTCGTAGCCCTTTTTGCAAACTTCTTCAGCTTCCTTTTGAGCTGTTGTATCTGCTTGAGTGATTTCAACTTGCTGAGCGGGTGTATTTTGTTCTCCACCACATGAGACTAAGAGTGTAATTGTTGCAATTGAGAGTAGTAATTTTTTCATTTTTTACTGTTTGATGTTTTGCACCCTAAAACTAAACATTTTTTAAGCAATTTACAGCCTGATTTCATCAAGTTATTTAATGTGGTGTTTGTCTTTGCTTATAAACAGGTTTATTCAGGAACAAATTCATAGGCTCCAGCATCGGGCTTGCTGTCTTCTGTTCTTGAATTGTTGTTGAGGTCAAATTCTAAATTGATGAGGTCATCATTTACTTCATTCAACTCTCCGAGGTTTTTCGCCGATGAATTTTCATTGATATTGAAATCGTGCATATTAACATCAATGAAATCAGGGCCTTGATTAACTGTGCAATTCACAAAGTTTGAGGTTTCGGTATCAACATCGGAGGTGTTTACTTTGATTAAACAATTTTTGAATTGATAGTTGAAAATTCCTTCGTCAACTTTACTTAATATGATTTCATTTTCTTGATAACCGTATACGATACAGTTGATAAAATTTGCGGACTCCAAGTCTCTGGAGATGATGTTCCGATTGTTGTCCTCAAACCAGTTGTTTAAAACAACTGCTGATTTGTCAATGCTGTTGGGTGCATAGTTTCCAAATGTACAGTGCTTAAAGGTGTAGTTCCCGCCTAGTGAAAATGCGCCACAATAGTCACCGCAGTTGGCGAAAACACAATTAGAACCCTCTATCCAAGAACCTCTTCCAGAAATACCTATACTGCTGCAATTGTATATCATGGAGTTGCGTATGGTTAAGGTAGGATTTGAGCTTGCGGATGGGTTGATGGTGTCGGCTTGAATGCCCAAACGTGAGTTTTTAATAATCGCCCAGTTGACTTCATTGTCAATGCTCAACGGGAATAGATAAATTCCTTGCCACTGTCCTGCAACATTATCGTAAGCGGGCTCTAATCGGTCGCCTTCCAAAATAACAGGTTCGTCTTGTGTTCCATTTATTTTTAAAGAGCCTTTATTTAGGGCTACTATTGCTCCATTGTTGTGGAAGTAAACGTGTGTTCCTTTTTCTATGGTAAGTGAGCAATTGGTATCGATTACTGCAATTCCATAAACAACATGGGGTGTGTCGTTTTCCCAAACATCATCGCAATTGAGGTAAAAGGAGGTGTTTCCATTTCCAGATTTGTGAAAGATTGCATTTTGCCCAAAGGCAACAAGTTGAACGTCTTGAAAATTACCGTTGGTTTTAAATTCTATGGAGTCGGTTACAACAAAAGGAAGATTTGTGTTTCCTGGATCGACGGTTACGTCTGCATAAACCCACATGGAATCTTTTGCTCTTATTTCAAGGTCTTTGAATTCTATACCTGGAACTCCATTAACGTTTAATCTAAAAATGGAGTTTGTTCCTCCAGCTAGTTTTATGCTCGATATTTTAATTTTATTGCTGTGGTGATTGTATATTTTGAATTTTCGTGTGCTAGAACCAACGGTAGTGAATACGGTATCAAAAAATAAGGTGTCGGTATCAAAGGACACTGTATCGCTAAAGCTTGTGGTTAAACTATCCTTTTTACAAGCAAATAAAGCTAAAATACAGAGTGTGGATATTGCGGCTATCTGTTTGAACACGGGGGCTAAAGTTACATCAAAAACGGTGTGTAATTGTAATTATTATCTTTGATTTGAGTTGAAGGGTAAAAAAATTGTAAAATCTTTTGCTTTTTAACTATTTATAGCCTTATCTTTGTCCCCCATAAAATTTGAAGAGATGCAAAAAGAAATCCATCCAGAAAATTATAGATTAGTCGTATTCAAAGATATGTCTAATGAAACTCAGTTTATCACTAAATCGTGTGCTGACACAAAAGAAACAACTGAAGTAGATGGTGTTGAATATCCTTTGTTTAAATTGGATGTTTCAAATACTTCTCATCCTTTTTATACTGGTAAATCAAATGTTGTTGATACGGCTGGTAGAATTGATAAGTTTAAAAACAGATTCGCAAAACACCTTAGTAAGTAATCGCTTAGGTTGTTCAAAAATAGTAAGGCCATTCCAAAGCGGAATGGCTTTTTTTGTTGGTACTTAGATTTAGGTTATTTTCACGTTATGAAGATTGTATTGGTTGATACAAATTGGAAAAATTTTTTACCGGTTTCTTTTACACGGCCGGTTTCTCAATTGAGGTGTGGAATTTTGAAGGTGTATGAAAAATGGGAAAAGTTGTTGAATGCAAATTCGGTTGCTGTCTCAGAGGAGTATTTGAACAAAAAGTTTTTTAAAGAGGTAGGGGGAAGTACTTTAATTATTAACAGTAAGGTTTTACCCAATAAGAATATAATTGAGGCCATTCAGGGTTTAGAGGATAAAGAAATTCTAACATCGGAGGGAACTTGGTTGGCCATTCGTTCTGAGGATGGCTTTGATCAAGAGAAATGGAAGGATGCTCAACCAATAACGTATTCAGGAGGGTTTTCTGTTCTTGAAAATTGGTGGGATTTGTACAAGCAAAATGGAACAGAAATTGAAAATGACTTTGCGCTTATAACGCAAGGGAGAAATTCAAAACCTTTATCATCTTCGAATACTTTGATCGGAACTTCAGATAAAGTATTTATTGAAGAGGGTGCTTATATTGAAGGGTGTAGCTTAAATACTGATTTTGGATCAATTTATATTGGAAAGAATGTTGAAGTAATGGAAGGAACCTCTATAAGAGGTGGTTTCTCAGTTTTAGAGGAATCCAAAATTAAATTGGGTGCTAAAATTTATGGCCCTACTTCTATTGGGCCGAAATGTCGAATAGGTGGTGAAGTTAAAAATTCGATTGTTCAGGGGTATTCAAACAAATCGCATGATGGGTATTTAGGAAATTCAGTAATTGGTGAATGGGTGAATTTAGGTGCGGGTACGAATTGTTCAAATTTGAAAAATACGTTTTCAAAGGCTAAGGTGTGGAGCTATGATGGGGAGGGTGTGATTGATTCTGGAGAGACGTTTTTGGGTTGTTGTATTGGTGATTTTTCCAAAACGGGAATAAGCACTATGTTAAATACAGCAAGTGTTGTTGGAGTGAATGCAAATGTGTTTGGAGCGGGTTTTCAAAAGAAATGTATCGCCTCATTTTCATGGGGAGTAAGTGAAATATATACGCTAGAAAAAGCGTGGGAGGTCAATAAAAATATTGCTCAAATGAATGGAGAAGAATTAAGTGACAAGGATTACTTAATTTTGCAGAGTATATACTCCAGTAATTTATAAATCGATTTATAATGTCATAATGTCAAAAAAAAGGTTTGGCATACGGCTTGAAGTATAGCAAGGTTAGAAGTTAAAAGTACAATCAAATCACTTTTTAAGTGATCAGAATGACAAATAGGTGGCGATTCGGCCACAATGACGTAAAGAAAAATATTATGCAAGGAGGAATATTTGATTTTCAAGGTTTAATGTTAAGCCAAATTATAGAGGAAGACGCAGAATTTATTCCGTTGTTAACTACTGAGGAAGACGAGGATGTAATTGATGCTTCTATTCCTGAAGAATTAGCTATTCTTACTTTAAGAAATACAGTTTTATTTCCTGGTGTGGTTATTCCAATCACCGTAGGTAGGGATATGTCTATCAAATTGGTTAATGATGCCTATAAAAACGGGAAAACAATTGCCGTTGTTGGACAAAAAGATGTGGAACAAGAATCTCCTGGGCCTAACGATATTCACAGTATTGGTACTGTGGGGCATATTATGAAAATTTTAAGAATGCCCGATGGAAATACTACTGTAATTATTCAGGGTAAGAAAAGGTGCAGAATAAAAGAGGTGACTTCTATTGATCCTTATTTTTATGGTAAAATAGATAAGCTTTCGGAAACGCGTCCAAAGCCAAAAAACAAAGAATTTAAAGCGCTGGTTTCATCATTAAAGGATTTGGCTTTAAAAATCATTAAAGATTCACCGAACATTCCGTCGGATGCTTCATTTGCTATAAAAAATATTGAAAGTGATTCTTTTCTTGTGAATTTTATAGCGAGCAACATGAACTTGAGCATGGAGCAAAAGCAAAAATTGGTGGAAGAAAATGATTTGAAAACTCGCGCAATTAAAGTTTTAGAGCTGCTTACTAAAGAGATGCAGATGTTGGAAATTAAAAACCAAATTCAATCCAAGGTTAAGGTGGATTTGGACAACCAGCAGCGGGAGTATTTTCTGCACCAACAGATAAAAACCATTCAAGAGGAATTGGGTGGAAGTGCTACCGATCAGGAAATTCAAGAGTTAAGGGATAAGGCGATTACCAAGAAGTGGAATGAAAAAGTGGAAAAACATTTTTTCAAAGAATTGGAAAAGCTTCAACGTATTAATCCACAAACTGCCGAGTATTCTGTTTACTTAAACTATTTGGAGTTGCTTATTGAATTGCCTTGGAATGAATACACCGAGGACAATTTTGATTTGAAAAGAGCTCAGAAAATATTGGATAGAGATCACTATGGATTGGATGAGGTGAAAGATAGAATATTGGAGCATTTAGCGGTTTTAAAGCTTAAAAAAGACATGAAGTCGCCCATCCTATGTTTGTATGGCCCTCCAGGTGTTGGTAAAACATCACTGGGTAAAAGTATTGCAGAGGCTATTGGGAGAAAATATGTTCGAATGTCTTTGGGTGGTGTAAGAGATGAGGCAGAAATAAGAGGGCATCGTAAAACCTATATTGGAGCTATGCCTGGAAGAATAATTCAAAACATCAAAAAGGTAAATAGCGCCAACCCTGTATTTATTTTGGACGAGTTGGATAAAATCTCTAGAGATGCGCATGGAGATCCTTCTTCTGCATTATTAGAAACTTTAGATCCTGAACAAAATGATACGTTTTATGATAATTTTGTAGAACAGGATTTTGATTTAAGTAAAGTGATGTTCATTGCTACGGCGAACTCTTTAAATACCATTCAACCTGCTTTAAGAGACCGTTTGGAAATTATTGAGGTTACTGGGTATACTATTGAGGAAAAAGTTGAAATAGCGAATCGCCATTTATTGCCTAAACAGTTGAAAGCGCATGGTTTGAAAAAAACAGATGTGAAATTAACTAAGAAGGTTTTGCAAAAATTAGTGGAAGGATATACTCGGGAAAGTGGGGTAAGAGCCTTAGAGCAAAAAATAGCAAAAGTAGTTCGTTCTTACGCCAAGTCTGTGGCTATGGAAGAACCGAAAACTCCAAAAGTAACTTTTGAAGATTTAATTGAAATTTTAGGACCTTCACGGGATAGAGATAAGTATCAGGGAAATGATTTTGCTGGTGTTGTTACCGGGTTAGCCTGGACAGCCGTTGGTGGAGATATCTTGTTCATTGAGGTTTCCTTAAGTAAGGGAAAAGGGAAGTTTACGGTTACAGGGAATTTAGGGGAGGTAATGAAAGAATCTTCAACCTTAGCAATGGAGTTTTTAAGAGCTAATGCTGAAATTTATGGTTTGAATCCAGAAGTGTTTGATAATTGGAATGTTCACATTCATGTGCCTGAGGGTGCTACGCCAAAAGATGGTCCTTCTGCTGGTATCACCATGCTTACTGCTTTAGCAAGTGCTTTTACGCAAAGAAAAGTGAAAGCCAGAACAGCAATGACTGGTGAAATTACGCTTAGAGGAAAGGTGCTCCCAGTTGGTGGAATTAAAGAAAAGATTTTGGCAGCTAGAAGAGCAGAAATAAAAGATATTATTGTGTGTGAGGAGAACCGCCATGATGTTGAGAAAATTGGTGTAGAATATTTGAAGGGACTTACGTTTCATTATGTAACGGATGCTCATCAGGTGTTGAATATCGCCTTGTTGAATCAAAAAGTAAATCGAGCAATAAATATTAATTGATGGATTTATCGGGTGCTAAAGTTGTACTTACCGGAGGGAGTTCTGGAATTGGAAAGCAAACGGCGAAAGATTTAATTTCCAAAGGAGCCAGCGTAATCATTACGGGCAGAGATGAACAAAAATTGTTGAAAGTAGCCTTGGATTTAGGATGCACGGGTTATCATGCAGATGTTAGTGATGAGGAGGCAGCTAAAGGGACGATTGACTTTGCCTTAGAAAAGTGGGGCTCGATAGATGTTCTTATCAATAATGCCGGTTATGCTGAATTTGGCTTAATTCATGAGTTGGATTTAACTAAGTTAAAGGCTGTATATGATACGAATGTTTTTGGTGCTGCTGCAATGGCAAAGTACTGTGCTCAGGTTTTTAGGAAACAAAAATCAGGCAACATTATTAATATAGCATCTACAGCAGCTTCTAAGGGATATCCGCAAGGTTCGATATATGCAACAAGTAAATTTGCGTTAAGCGGAATGACACAGTGTTGGAGAGCTGAATTAAGGCCCTATAATGTTCGTGTAATCCAAATTAATCCCTCAGAGGTACCTACTGCTTTTGCTCAGGAGAACCGCGAAGAAAGAGAAGGAGAAAGTAATAAATTGACTCCGAAAGAAATATCGGATGCAATAGTGGCTTCTTTAGAAATGGATAATAGAGGTATGATTACGGATGTTACTGTTATTGCGACGAATCCTTTTTAATTGACAAAACAGTTTTTTGTTCCCGAAATTATTTTTCAAATGAAATTAGACATTTATCAAGTAGATGCATTTACGAGTGATTTATTTAAAGGGAATCCTGCTGCTGTAGTTCCTTTGGATTCATGGATTAGCGACGATGTAATGCAGAATATTGCGGCAGAAAATAATTTATCGGAAACTGCATTTTATGTTCGTAATAATGAGGGTTTTGAAATACGATGGTTTACACCAACTATAGAGGTAGATTTATGCGGACATGCAACACTGGCTGCTTCTTTTGTTGTTTTTGAACGAAAGGAGGTTGCGGGAAATGAAGTTGTTTTTAACTCCAAAAGTGGTGCGTTGAAAGTTGATAAAACAGCAGAGGGCTTAGAGTTAGATTTTCCAGCTACGGTTCCTGTAATTGCTGAATTGCCCAGTTGGATTAAGGATGTTGGAGGAAATCCCATTGAGGCCTATTCATGTGAAGATGATTTTTTATTGATTTATGATTCTGAGGAGGCAATAAGAAACTTAACCCCCAATTTTACGGCATTAAAACAGGTTCCAGTTCGTGGGATTATATGTTCCTCCAAGAGTGAGCGGTATGATTTTGTTTCTCGTTTTTTTGCGCCTGGTGCAGGGATTGATGAAGATCCAGTAACGGGTAGTGCCCATACTAAACTGGTACCTTATTGGGCGGAGGTATTGAAAAAAGAAAAGCTGTTGGCAAAGCAAATATCCAAAAGAGGTGGAGAGCTTAAATGCAATTTACAGGGTGATAGGGTTAAGCTTTCGGGAGAGGCAAAATTGTTTTTAAAAGGTGAAATTTACATATAAAAAAAGCGGAGAATTTTCTCCGCTTTTTTTTATTCTAGATAAACTGTTTTTTTCTCCCCGTTTTTGGTGATATCTACTGCTGTATTGCATTGAGAACTATCTCCCGCGCCATAGTCTATTTCATAGGTGTCTTCTCCTTCAACGGAGTAAATTATTTTTCCGCTGTCAAAAACACGGCAAGAGCTCTTAATAAGTTGTTCTGTAATATCGCTTTGGTAATTTTTACCATCTTTTCTGTATCCGGAAGTTGTGCCACCCAATGACCATACATCATCATCTAAAAGTTTAGGAGTTAGGAGCCCTTCAAGCATTTCAACAGTTCTTTCGAACTCATGATAACATGAATCATGGCTACTGTGTTCAATCAATTTAACATTCCCATTTATAAAGAATTTAATTTGAGTCATTGATACGGAGGTATCCTTTTCATAGTGCAGGTCCAAGTTAATTTTATTCTTCTTGAAGTGGTACTTCTCGGATTCTAATTGTCTGCTAATTACGTATTCGAAAGGAAAGGTTTCATAAACTGTAATTACTTTTATTTTTCCTCTTCTGTGACGACCATCCAATCCTTCACAATCTTCATCACCAAAATCAACGGTTGTGTTTACTGTCATTTTTTGCCCCTGATAGGTAGTGTCTTTCTCAACGCTCGCACAGGGCCCAAGAATGTCATTTATGTCTTCTTTTTTTTTGGTTACTGTCCCCAGAACTTCTGCTTGATCAGCTATGTTAACAATCTCTGCTACAGTAACTTCTACCTCTGCATCTACTTTTATGATTTCGGTATCGATATCCAACATTACATCTTCATCAATGGTTTTGTTTTTACACATTGTTAATGATGTTGCAAGTACAATAAAACATGCAAGTTTTGCAAAGGTTTGTTGAGTTTTCAAGTTTTCGGTTTTTTCAGGTTGTGTTATTTAAACACTTAAAATTAAAAAAGGTTGCTTTGTTTGAGAACTATTTTAGTTTATTTATTTTTGCGGAGTGTTGAGAAGGTTGATGTTTGCTTTATTGCTGTTGAGTTTTGGTGTTGTTATTGCTCAAGATGAATTTGGAATTGCTCATTCCAATTATGCGCCAACTAAAACATTTTTGCACAATCCTACCAATACTCTCGACAATAAAACTTGGTTGGACATTCATTTAATTGGTGCGGGTACATTTATTCACAATGATTATGTGTACATGAAAGGAACGCAGTTTGCTTTTTCTAAAAACATTGTATTACAAGAGGAATGGCCCGATTATTTTTACGATACGACTTTGAATAAAAAATCAGGCCTTCAAGATAGTGATGTGCAGTTAATTTCAGCAGCAATTCAATACAAAAATCACGGTTTTGCATTTTCATCAAGACTAAGGACCTATTTTGATTTTAGGAGGGTTACCCCGGAAGTTGCAAAGCTAATTACTCAAGGACCAAGTAGTTTTTCAGCATCTTTTGATGAAGTTTTTAGTGCGAATAAGATGTTCATGAATCAAACGGCTTATGCCGAGTATGGATTTTCGTACTCCAATATGTTTTACCATTTTGCGCGTAAATCTATGGGGGTAGGGATTACAGCAAAGTACTTGGTTGGAATTACTGGTGCAGGAATTAAAGTAGACGAACTTGAATATACGTTTGAAAATCCTGTAGATGCTGATTTTTTTAGGTACAAAGGTTCTACGGCGTATAGTTATGGTTATGGTTCTGGAAGTGGTTTCGCGGTTGATTTGGGCTTTGTTTATAAGAAGACATTACACAATGTTACGCACTATGAGCCGTATTCTGAGTCCTCTGCATGTGAAACGTATGATTATAAATACAAATTAGCAGCTGCCATTATTGATTTTGGGTATATAAATTTCACTAAGGACGCCGTTCGATACGATATTGAATCCAGTTTGTCTTCGGCTACTTTAACGGGAAATACGTTTACGTTTAATGGTTTTAGTGATTTCATAAATACGAATTTTACGGATGCATCGCAAGCCAATAGTTTTAGAATGTTAACTCCCGCAGCATTGAATTTACAAGCGGATTATAATTATGAAAACAATTACTTCATTAGTGGGCAGGTGATGCATGGGTTTTTTAGAAGTAATGCGTTGGGTGTAAAACGTCCTGATGTGGTTGCTTTGTCGGGTAGATACCAAAGTAAATGGTTTGAGGGCTCCTTAGTTGCTTCTTTGTACAATTATGAAGATTTTCGATTGGGTACTGCTGTTCGGTTTGGGTATTTAACAATTGGAACTGATAAATTGCTGAGTATGATGGGGGTATGGGATTTTTACGGAACGGATGTATACCTTAATATAAGGTACTTTTTCACGAAGCGACCAGGGTGTAAGCGAAAGGATAAGAAGGGGGATAAGCGAAACGCTACAGATTGTATTAAGAATTAATAATGCACAGAATATCACCTTAATTTTTTACAAATAGTTTTGTCTTTTTCTTGCAAACCGAGTAATAAATTCATACACTAATTTTAAAGCGTTTCATTAAGTTTTTTTTAATCAAATTCAGGGTCTTTTTAAATTTTTAAACTCTTGCTATTGTACTGTTAGAAAAATAATTTCTCTTTTTTGGTGTGGGTTATGCTTTAGGTATTTAAAGGTTATTTTAAAACCTTTTAACATCTTCTTTGTGAATACAATTTCTTTTTGGAATTGAATTTGTATTTGTGTAATTAATATTTTTAATAACCAAGCATTATTAATTGTTTATGCGCAAGTTATACTCTTTGATTATTTTAGTTTTTGCCGTTGTCGGTTTGGGTTTTTTTGTTGAAGATGCCCCATTGATCAACTCGTCAGCAGAGGCTCGTTTTAAATCGAAAAAAAAGGTTCCTGAATTTATTGAAATTGAATCTCCTTGGGTAGATTCAATAGTAAACTCTTTAACTCTAGAACAAAAAATAGCACAATTAATTATGTATCCCGTGTACAGTAAAAAAGGGGAAAAAGAATTGTTGAAAATTGAGAAGTTAATTGATGACTATGAGATTGGAGGTTTAATTTATATGCAAGGAGGCCCTGTTCGGCAGGTAAATGCGCACAATCGTTTAATGGCTAAATCTAAAATTCCTTTGTTGACATCAATTGATGGTGAATGGGGGGTTAGAATGCGTTTGGATTCGGTAATTCGATTTCCCCGGCAAATGCTTTTAGGTGCTGTTCAAGACGAAACGCTTGTTTATGATATGGGTGTTGAAATTGCGAAACAATGTTCACTAACTGGAGTTCATGTTAATTTTGCTCCTGTGGTTGATTTAAATGTTAACCCCAATAATCCTGTAATTAATTCGCGCTCCTTCGGAGAAGAAAAGGTACATGTTACCAAGCTGTCCAATGCATATATGAAAGGGATGCAGGACAATACTGTTTTGGCTTGTGCTAAGCACTTTCCTGGGCATGGAGATACGGATGTTGATTCTCATTTGGGGCTGCCTGTTATTAATCATTCCAAAGATCGATTGATGGATGTTGAACTGTATCCATTTAAGGCTCTAATAGATAGTGGAATTGGGAGTGTAATGGTGGCTCATTTGTATGTTCCTGCACTGGATAAAACCAAAGATAGGGCATCTACTTTATCGCCAAAGATTGTGAAAAAACTGCTTAAAGAAAAGCTTGGTTTTAAGGGGCTGACTTTTACAGATGCATTGAATATGCACGGTGTGAGTAAGTATTATGAAACAGGTGAGGTTGATTTGTTAGCCCTTTTGGCTGGAAATGATATTTTGTTGTTTTCTCAAGATGTAGGGAAGGCTATTGAGTATATTAAAAATGCGGTTGATAAAAGAAAGATTTCTGAAAAAGAGATTACTGCGCGAGTTAAAAAAGTGATTCAGCTAAAAAAATGGATTGGGTTGGATAGTTTTGAGCCTCTTTCTACAAAAGAATTGGTGCCTAGGTTAAATTCTGAAAACGCTAAATTGGTTAGAAGGAAATTAGTTGAAAATGCAATGACGTTGTTACAAAACAGGGGCGATGTTGTTCCTGTTAAAGGTCTTTCAAAGTTGAAATTAGCCAGTGTTAGTATTGGTGTGGATAGAATTTCTCCTTTTCAAAAAATGTTGGGCAACTATGCGCCTGTGGATCATTTTTACATTTCATCAAAACCAACCAAAGAAGAGGTGATTAAGGTTATAAAAGATTTAAAAGGGTATAACCTTACACTGGTTGGAATTCATGGGAATAGCCGTTCTCCAAAGAAGCAATTTGGATTAACACAAGATATGATGGATGTTTTGAACAATATTAAATCGATGCACCCTACAATTGTTTCTGTTTTTGCAAACCCATATTCATTAGGCTTATTTCCTGAATTAAGTGAGGGGAATGCTTTAATTATGGCGTATGAAAACGCATTATTATCTCAGGAGTATGCTGCTCAATTAATTTTTGGAGGGATTGATGCGAAAGGAAAATTGCCGGTAACAGTTTCCGAGCGTTTTCAGGTAGGCGATGGCTTGGTAACAAAAAAAAAACGATTAAAATATTCTATACCCATTGAAGAAGGGTTTAATCCAGAAAAACTAAAAAAAGTTGACTCTATTGTATTAAATGGTATTGATGAAAAGGCTTATCCTGGCGCTCAGGTTTTAATTGCTCGCAGAGGAAACATTATTTACAATAAATCTTTTGGACACCATACCTATGAGAAAAAGAGAAAGGTGAATTGCTCGGACATGTATGATTTAGCATCCATTACTAAAATTACGGCATCTGTTCCGAATATGATGAAATTGGTGGAAAGCGGGGATGTAAATTTAGATTATAATTTATGCGATTACCTTGGGTATGTGGATACAACGAATTATATCAATATGAACTTAAGAAGGATGCTTGCCCATAATGCTGGACTTGTTTCTTGGATTCCTTTTTACACGAAAACAATGGCAAGGGGCCAATTAAAGTTTGATGTGTACAGCAATACTGAATCGAATGAGTACAAAAACAAAGTTACAGATGGTTTGTACATTCGAAAGGAGTATAGTGATTCAATACGGAATTGGATCATTAATCATGGGATTCATAAAAAACAAGATTACCGATACAGTGATTTGGGATACTATTTTTATAAAGATATTATTGAAAAACAAACAGGAACTCGGTTGGATTACCTTTCAGATTCATTATTTTACAAACCTCTTGGGGCAAGCACGCTAACCTACAGACCTCTTGAAAAGTTTTCTAAAGATAAAATTGCGCCGACAGAAAACGATATGTTTTTTAGAAAAAAATTGGTGCACGGTACTGTTCATGATCCTGGCGCTGCAATGTTGGGAGGGGTTGCAGGACACGCAGGGCTTTTCTCCAACGCAAATGATTTGGCAAAAATGTTTGCCATGTATATGAATAATGGCGAGTATGGTGGTGAGCGATATATTGATAGTGCCGTTGTTGCTGAATTTACAAAAGTTCAGTTTCCTGAAGAGGAAAATAGAAGAGGAGCTGGTTTTGATAAGCCTTCTGGTGATGAAAATGGGCCTACGTGTGAATGCGTATCGGAGAAAAGTTTTGGCCATACTGGGTTCACTGGAACTTTGGCTTGGGCTGATCCTGAGAAAGAGATTATTTACATTTTCTTATCGAATCGGGTGTACCCTGATGCGGAGAACAAGAAGTTGATTCGAATGAATGTAAGAACGCATATTCAGGAAGCTATTTATGCTGCTATTGAAGATTGATTGTTAGTATTGATTGCTTTTTCACTGTGCTTTTTTATACTTTCACACAACTTAATTAAAAGTTTTTCGTCCTTGTTGTGAGAACTGCCAAAAACCGCCTTTCATGCTTAGTTTACAAATTATCGTAGTGATAACCATTACGGGTGTAGCTTTCGCCGCATGGGAATATTATAGGCATCAAAATTTTATCAAAAAAATACCGGTAAGAATCCATATAAATGGTACGAGAGGAAAATCAAGCGTAACCCGTTTAATAGGGGCAGGCTTAAGAGCTGGAGGGTACAGAACGGTAACCAAGGTAACGGGAACTTTCCCACGTTTAATTATGTCCGATGGAACGGAGTCGGCGATTCACAGGAAAGAAAAGGCGAACATTTTAGAGCAACTCAATGTGATTAAATATGCTGCTCGGCAAAATACAGATGTTTTGATTTTGGAATGCATGGCCTTAAGGCCCAATTATCAATATATATGTGAGCATCAAATGGTTAAAGCAACGCATGGTGTAATTACAAATATTCGATTGGACCATTTGGATGTAATGGGGCCTTCTTTGGATGAAGTTGCTTATGCATTGTGTGGTACGATTCCAAAAAATACGATGTTGTTTACCAGTGAGGATAGATGTTTTAATTATATGAAGAAAATTGCTAGCAAACGAAAAACAAAAGTTTTTCAGTCTTTAGGGGATAGAGTTAGTGAGGAAGAAATGAAGGGGTTTCGATATATTGAGCATAAGGTGAATGTGGACTTGGCGCTGGATATTTGTGCTTCATTAGGGGTTGACAGAGCTATTGCATTGGCTGAAATGAAAACGACAATTCCTGATGAGGGAGTGCTTACGCAATCAATTGTTCACGATGGAGATAAAATGATTCACTTTTATAATGGTTTTGCAGCAAATGACCCAGAGTCTACGCTCATGATATGGGAAACGATTGAAACAGCACATGATCAAGGAGAAGAAAAAATCATTCTTTTAAATACTCGAAAAGATCGCCAAGACAGGGCGCGTCAGTTGGTTGAAGCGATTGCGTCAGATATAGATTTTGATAAAATTGCATTGATTGGAGAGTCTTGTGAATTGGTTGAAGAGATGGCGCTAAAAAATAAGATTGCCTACAATAAAATTGTAACTATAGGCTTATTATCTCCTGAGGAGCAATATGAAAAACTAGTAAAAGCTACCGATAAGGCATCCATTATCCTCGGCGTTGGAAATATGGGGGTAGGAGGGGCTGATCTTGCTAAATATTTTGAAAACAAACACCAACAAAAACAATAAACTTTTAAACTATGATTGAATTAGCGATTGTGTTAGGCGTGGTTATAAGTTTGATTTCCATCGAAGCTTTTGGGTTAGCGGCTGGCGGAATTATAATCCCAGGTTATATTGCTTTGCAATTAACGGAACCGGATAGAATACTGGGTACTTTTGTGATTGCCCTGTCTACTTTTCTTTTAATAAAGTTAATATCCCGTTTTACGTTTTTGTTTGGGAGACGGCAAATGGTTGTTGCGCTTCTTATAGGGACAATACTTTCCATAATATCGCATCACTTTTTGGTGTTTAATACGGAAACGTCTACGGCTGAGTTTAGTGCCGTTGGTTGGGTTGTTCCAGGTTTAATTGCGCATTGGGCGGCGAATCAAGGGTTTTTAAGAACAATTTCAATGCTTTCGATTACTTCGGTTATTGTGCGAATGTTGGTAATCCTTTTTTATGCAGGAAAACAATTTCCTGACTTGTATTAAAAACAGTTTGTTATGAATAAAATTTCTATAAGATCGTCATTGATACTGAGTATTTTAGGGGTGCTTTCGATTACCTTCTTTTTGATTATTGAGAATACCAAATTGGAGAAAGAAACGGATTGGTACGACGAAAAAATTGAAGCATCGAGGTTGGCAAAAACGGCTCATCAATATTTAAAAGATAGTAGATTTAAAAATGCAGAATTTGCCGATAACATAAATGACCCGAATGAAACAGGGTTAATTGGCCAAGAGTTTAGCTTAATTTCAACAGGTAGGGGTTCACTGTCCATAAAAGCATCTACGGTAAATCCAAATTTTGCAGGTATGGTTGTTCAGCTGTTAAAAGATGCTGGCGTTGAAAAGGGTGATAATGTTGCCTTATGCATGACGGGATCCTTTCCTGCCTTAAATATTTCAACCATTGCGGCGCTTCAAACTCTGGAGGCCAATCCCATTATTATTTCCTCGGTAACGGCATCAACTTGGGGAGCTACAGATCCTGAATTTACTTGGTTGGATATGGAAACAGCACTTTATGAAAAGGGTATTTTCAAATCAAAGTCCATTGCGGCATCAATTGGTGGAAATGAAGATATTGGAAGGGCCTTGAGTGAAGAAGGTCGGCAATTGGCCTTACGTGCTATTTCAAGGAATAAATTGTCTGTTGTGGGGGTTGATAGTTTGGAAGATAACATTATTAATAGAGTTAAATATTTTCAGGAGGCGAGTTTGTCAAAACCTATAGGGCTGTATATTAATATTGGAGGTGGGGTGGCTTCGATTGGTTCCAAAAGAAACGGTTTAGCCATGAATACTGGATTAAATGAAGATATTAAATTAATGGATTTTCCGGATAAGAAAGGGGTTATGTTTCAAATGGCACAAATGAAGGTTCCTATCATCCACTTGCTTCGTTTGAGCGCTCTTATGAATGAATATAAGTTGCCTTATGAGCCTATTCCTATTCCTGAAATTGGAGAAGGGCCATTGTATAAAACACTAAAATATAATTTGCTCATAGTCGGGGGATGTTTGCTTGTTTTGGTTGTTTTAATCGGAGCTATTGTAATGCAAGACAAAAAAAGAAGTGAGTTGGGAACAGAAGTTATTCATACCAAATAAACTAAAATGTTAAAGACAAAAATACCACTTGGTTTAATGCTTTTATTTGTTTTTTTGACGGTATCGTCTTTTGCGTCTAAAAAATTAGTTAAACCTTACCTGCACAATAAGATTGTTCAGGTTCAAACGGGAGATAAGAAACCTACTTCATATTATACATTATCCAAGAAGTATGGTACCAAAATAAAAGTTAATGGTCCGGGCAGAGTTACTCTTTATGTTCGGTCAACTGTTGAAGAGGGTGAAAAGTATAGCTCTCCATTTACTTTAAAATATACGGTAGATGGAAAAAAAATAAAAGTTAGAAAAGTAAAGCCTATTGCTACTTCTGTTAAATCAAAAATTGTCCGAAAAGATGGGGTGATTTCTGTGGTTAAAAAAATAAGCTTTACCATTCCTCCAGGGAAGCATTTTGTTGACTTCATAGTTCTTAATAATAAAGAGAAAGTATATTCTAAATACTATTTTGAAAAATATCCTGAACCACAATGGAAAAATCAACCTCTAGCTAAGAAAGGAGAGAGGGTTATTTTGGTTGCTACAAAGAAGAATAAAGAAAATGCCTATTACAGAATTTCAGCTGAAAAAGGGGTTTCTATAAAAGCGCAAGAGAAATCGTATTTGCGCATTATGTTTCGTGCAGAATTCAAAGCATATATGTTTTCGGACAATACGCTTAGGTTGCATATTAAGGAGAATGGTAAGGTTATTAAAACAATCCAGATTTCTTCAACAAGAGCTAAATATTCAATTTATAAGTATGGTGGGAAATTGGTGCCAGGAACATTAAATCGATTTTATATGACAGTTCCTAAAGGAAATCATGAATATGAAATTGTAGTCGCCGACAAAAGTAAAACAGCTCTTGTGAAAATATCCTTTGATCAAAAACGCTATCCTAAAAAATCTACCAAGCATGCGAAGTAGGATAATTCTATTTTTATTTCTGCTCATGAGTTTTGTGGTTTCTGCGCAAGATCTTACAAACAATCAAAAATTATGGTTGAGCAATTATACGTTTGTTAAGTTAAACAGTCGTTTTTCCATAGACAACTTTTATGTAATGTCCTATGATTTACACAAAAACAACCGCTTTGGTTTTGCGCAAACGGATTTGGGCTTTAATTATCATTTGAATAAAAAGCTGAGGTTTTTTATGGCCTACTCAAATTCACAATTTCGTTTTTTGAATTCGTATTACGATCGATACGATAGAGAACCCAACTCACTTGGTTATATGACCTTTCATCGTTTTGGTTTAGGGACTCAACACAATTATAAAATTAACCGGAATTTTAGAATGATCAATCGAGTTGTTGCTCAATTGTACACGCCTAAGTTGCAAAAGTATAAATACCGTTATATGCATGTGTTTACCATTAATTATCGACATCGAAAATTACCCTTTAGATTAAGGCCTTTTGCGCAAAGTTTTTTGTACTATTATTCGGGAGGTTTTGATTACGACTACAAAAATGAGGCTGGTGAAGTTGACCCGGCTCCACCAAATGGATTGCACCGCTATAGAGTCCGATTTGGTTTTAGTTTTAAGCCTTTGCCTAAGGTGAAACTTCTTACACTAAAAGCATATTATGGTTTTCAGCAAGAGTTCAATACGCGTTGGGGAAATGATTTGAACGTAGAGCGAATTGGACGGGTAACAGGGAACGTATACACGGACATGAAGTTTAACAACTATGTTATTTGGGGACTCCAATTGAATTTGATTTTTTAAACATTTTTCTTGTAAAAATCTACAAGGTTTTTGTAGAGATTTTTGTCATCTGAAAAAGAGTGTATTACCTTTAACTGCATCAAAGATTCTATTTTACATACCCCTATTGAGTTCTTAAAAGGAGTTGGTCCTGCAAAGGCAGATTTACTCAAAAAAGAACTTGGCATGTATACTTGGCAGGATTTAATTGAGCACTATCCTTTGCGTTATGTTGATCGATCTCAATTTTATACAATATCAGAGCTTCACCCAGAATTACAAAACATTCAAATAAAAGGTAAAGTTGTTCATGTAGAAGAGATAGGAGGAGGGAAAAAATCAAGACTTGTAGCACGCTTACGAGATGAAACGGGCTTGGTTGAGTTGGTTTGGTTCAAGGGGGTTAAATACATTAAACCTTTATTAAAGCCTGGTTTGGAATACGTTGTTTTTGGTAAACCAACATTGTTTAATAATCGGTTTAATCTTTCACATCCTGAAATTGTTCCAATTGTTGAGTGGAATAAGAAGCAAAGAACTGGTTTAGAGGCAGTTTATCCTTCAACCGAAAAGTTAAAAGCGAGATATTTAGACTCAAAGGGTCTCAGAAAATTAATTGAAAACTTATTGCTAGAAGTACATGGGAAAGTTGAAGAAACTTTGCCCAATTATTTGGTAGAGGATTATAAGTTAATGTCCCGAGGTAGAGCTTTTTTAGAGGTTCACCGCCCAGATTCACACGATATTATTCGAAAAGCTGAGTCTCGGTTAAAGTTTGATGAACTTTTTTACATTCAAATGAAAATTCTGCGCTCAAAAGTGGCGAATAAGAGGAAGTTTAAAGGGCTTGTTTTTAAAGAGGTCGGGGCAAATTTTAACAAGTTGTATAGTGAGGTTTTGCCTTTTGATTTAACGGGCGCTCAAAAGAGAGTTTTAAAAGATATTAGAAGGGATGCTGCATCGGGGTATCATATGAATCGTTTGGTTCAAGGTGATGTTGGGAGTGGGAAAACTTTAGTTGCTTTGATGTCTATGCTTTTGGCTATTGACAACGGTTATCAAGCCTGTTTAATGGCGCCTACAGAAATTTTAGCTCAGCAACACCAAGTGAGCATTCAAGAATTGCTTGAGCCTCTTGGGATAGAGGTTGGTTTACTTACAGGTTCAGTAAAAACAAAAGACCGAAAAGGAATTCATGAGGGTTTAGAGTCCGGTGAATTAAAGGTGTTAGTAGGTACGCATGCATTGCTCGAAGATAAAGTTAAGTTTAAAAACTTAGCGCTTGCTGTTATTGATGAGCAGCACCGTTTTGGTGTTGCACAACGATCCAAACTTTGGAAAAAAAATACCAGCCCACCGCATATACTTGTCATGACGGCAACACCTATTCCTAGAACGTTAGCAATGACTTTGTATGGTGATTTAGATACTTCGGTTATTGATGAGCTTCCACCAGGAAGAAAGCCAATAATTACACGACACTTTAAAGACAGTCAACGCCTTCGTGTGTTGAGTTTTATGAAACAGCAAATTGATTTGGGCCGCCAGGTTTATGTAGTGTATCCATTAATTGAAGAGTCGGAAAGCATGGACTACAAAGATTTAATGGATGGTTATGAAAGTATTGTCCGTTACTTCCCTCGACCCAAATATCAATTGAGTATTGTTCATGGAAGAATGAAACCTGCAGATAAGGATTATGAAATGCAATTGTTTGCTGAGGGAAAAACACAAATCATGGTGGCCACTACCGTAATCGAGGTTGGAGTTAATGTGCCCAATGCTTCTGTTATGGTTATTGAAAGTGCTGAACGGTTTGGCTTAAGTCAGTTGCATCAATTAAGAGGGCGTGTAGGACGAGGTGGGGAGCAGTCCTATTGCATTTTAATGACGGGTCAAAAATTAAGCAAAGAGAGTAAAACTCGTATGGAAACCATGGTAAAAACCAACGATGGATTTGAAATTAGTGAGGTGGATATGAAGCTTAGAGGTCCTGGGAATATTGAGGGGACGCAACAAAGTGGACTTATGGAGATGAAAATTGCCAATATTGTTCAGGATGCTAAAATTGTTTCTTTTGCTCGTGCTAAGGCCCTTGAAATTTTGGAGGTTGACCCAGATTTGATTGATCCTAAAAATCAAATTATTTATCAAAATCTTCAACACGCAATGGGAGGTAAGATAAATTGGGGAAGAATAAGTTAATTCTGCCCTTTCAGTTATCTCTATAATCTGTATTCAAAGATTTTTTAAGATTGGTACAAAGATTGATTGTTTCAAATCGGTTTTCTGAATTACGTGCAGAAAAAAAATGAACCGTAAACTGATTAC
>JBJKXR010000020.1:0-33900 GCA_045561495.1 Flavobacteriales bacterium
TATCAATGGATATTTGAGTTTCCTGAGTATTTCTTTGTACGGAATACTTTCTTTCTCCAGCAGCAAGGTGTAGGTAAATATCTTTCCAATCGGTAGTTTCGATGGCAATAAAACCTTTAAGTTCGTCAATTTTACTGGCAATTTCTTTTAAGCCTTTTTTGTTTTCATGGTTTATCCAAATCGCTTTAGCGCCCATGTTTTTGGCTAATTCAACATCGGTTATTCGATCTCCAATAACATATGAATTCGCCAAATCATATTTTCCACTCATGTATTTTTTCTCTAGTAAACCTGTTCCTGGTTTTCGAGTTGGAGCATTGTCTTGAGGTAAAGTTTTGTCGATTAAAATATCATCAAACTTGATTCCTTCATTTTGAAAAGCTTTAAGCATAGCGTTTTGTGGAGCTAGGAAATCCTCTTCAGGAAAAGAATCCGTTCCTAAGCCATCTTGGTTGGACACCATAACGATTTCAAAATCCGTTTTCCTTACAATTTCTCCTAGCCATCGAAACACACCAGGATAAAATTCGAGCTTTTCCAAACTATCTAGTTGATAATCTACAGGTGGTTCAATAACCAAAGTTCCGTCTCTATCTATGAAAAGTGCTTTTTTCATGCTGTAATTTTTTTTATCGCGTTTAATAATTTTTCATTTTCAGCTGGTTTACCAACTGTAATTCTTAAACAATCTTCGCAAAGTGTAACACTTGATCGATTCCGAACAATTATAGATTGCTCAACCAATTTATTGTAAATATCTGTAGCGTTATTAATTTTAACCAATATAAAATTAGCATCGCTTTGATAAATTTGTTGAACTCCGTCAATTTGATCTAATTTTTCTTTAAGCTTCACCTTTTCAGCTAATATAGCATCAATTATTTCATTTTTTTTATCTAAATATCCAATTGCCTCTATAGCTTTTTCTTGAGTAAGGCTATTTACATTATAAGGAGGCTTAATTTTATTTAGAATAGAGATTATTTCTTTTGATGCGAAGCCCATTCCTAATCTTAATCCTGCCAACCCCCATGCTTTACTCAATGTTTGAATAATGAATAAGTTGGGGTGAAATTCAAGAAAATCAATCCAGCTTTGAGAATCACTGAAATCTATATAGGCCTCATCAATTACTACAATTCCTTCAAAAGAGTTTAAAATATTTTTAATAACTACCGGATCCATGGTGTTTCCTGTAGGGTTGTTTGGAGAGCAAAACCAAATAATTTTTGTGTTTTCATTTATAGTTTCCAACAAACTAGTTTCATCAACTTCAAAATCTGACGTTAATGATACCTTTTTTGTTTTGATATTATTAATATCTGCGCATACTTGATACATGCCATAAGTAGGAGGAAGTATAATTACTTCATCTTTACTGGGCTCACAAAAAGCTCTAAAAAGTAAATCAATTACTTCATCGCTGCCATTTCCAAGAATGATAGAGTCTTTATTAATGTTTTTTATTTTTGAAATTTTACTTTTTAATTCCTGCTGATAAGGGTCTGGGTATCTATTTAATCCTGTGCCAAATGGGTTTTCGTTAGCATCTAAATAAACTTCCGCTTTCCCAATAAATTCATCTCTAGCAGAGGAGTATGGTTGTAAACTTTTTATAGAAGGACGTACTATTTTATTTAAGTTGAAACTCATTTTAATCTAATTCTTTAAGCCGTAATGTAACTGCATTTTTATGCGCAAACAATTCTTCTGCTTCAGCCATTATTTCGATAATTGGACCAAGGGATTGTAACCCCTTTTTACTTATTTTCTGATACGTTATTTTCTTTGTATAAGAGTCTAAAGAAACTCCGCTATACGATTTAGCATATCCGTTTGTAGGGAGTGTGTGATTGGTTCCTGATGCATAATCACCCGCGCTTTCAGGTGTGAAATTACCTAAGAAAACCGAACCAGCATTTGTAACACCATCAATGAATAATTCCTCATTTTTAGCCCCAATAACCAAGTGCTCAGGCCCATATTCATTAATTAACTCTAAAGCCTCTTTCTCATCTTTCATCAGAATTAGAGTAGAGTTGTTTAGTGCCTTGGTGGCAATTTCTTTTCTCGGTAAATCATTCAATTGTTTTGCAACAGCAATCTTTACCTCATCAATCAGACTTTCTACACATGTAACAAATACTACTTGAGAATCAGCACCATGCTCTGCTTGAGAAAGAAGGTCGGATGCAATAAACTCTGGATTACCTGTTTCATCTCCATAAACCAACACTTCACTTGGTCCTGCAGGCATATCAATCGCAACCCCATCAAGGCTAGCAAGTTGTTTTGCAGCAGTTACGTATTGATTACCAGGTCCAAATATTTTGTACACTGAAGGGACGGATTCTGTTCCATAAGCCATAGCTCCAATCGCTTGAATCCCACCTAGCTTAAATACCTTAGTACAACCAATTGCTAATGCTGCGTAAAGAATAGCTGAATTAACTTTACCCTCTTTATTTGGTGGTGTACACAGGACAATCTCCTTACATCCAGCAATTTTTGCAGGAATAGCCAACATTAAAACTGTACTAAAAAGAGGAGCAGTTCCTCCAGGTATATACAAACCAACTTTTTCAATTGGCGTTACTTTTCTCCAGCATTCAACTCCTGGTTGAGTTTCTACACGCTCTTCTTCAGCTTCTTGTGCTTTGTGGAAATTGAAAATGTTTCGTATTGCATTATCAATTGCATTCTTAAGTTCTGGTGCAGTTGTCGCTTCAGCTTCTTTAAGTTCTTCCACTGATACCTGAAGGTGTTCTAAATTGGCACCATCAAATTTTTTGGTAAATTCCTTTAGAGCTTGGTCTCCATTCTTTTTAATTTCATTAAAAACACCAGCAACAACAGCTTCCAAATTCGCTTTTTTTTGTACCGGTCTTTTTAGGAGTTCTTCCCAGTTATCTCTGCTTGGATATTTTATTGTTTTCATAATTGTTAATCAATTCTTTGATTACTTGCATTAAATTACCATCTTTTCAATAGGAACAATAAGTATTCCTTGCGCTCCGTTGGCCTTTAAATCATCAATTGAGTTCCAAAAATCACCTTCTTTAATTACAGAATGAACAGAACTCCAGCCTTCTTCTGCCAAGGGCAAAACCGTTGGAGACTTCATACCTGGCAAGCAAGAGATTATAGCCTCTAATTTATCATTTGGAGCATTTAGTAATACGTATTTATTTTTTTTAGCAGAATGAACAGCATTAATCCTAAACATAAGCTTGTCCAGAATTTCTCTTTTTTCACCATTTAAACCAGGTGTGGCAATTAAACAAGCTTCTGAATGTAAAATTTCATCGCATTCTTTTAAACCATTTTTAAAAAGGGTAGAACCCGATGATACTAAGTCACAAATACCATCCGCTAATCCAATGTTCGGAGCGATTTCAACGGAACCAGATATTACGTGTATTTTAGCATTTACCCCTTTCTTATCTAGGTACTGTTGCAAAGTATTTGGATATGAGGTAGCTATTTTTTTTCCTTCAAAGAATTTAATATCTGGGTAATTGATGTTTTTTGGAACTGCTAACGAAAGTTTACATTTTGAGAATCCAAGTTTTTCAATAATATCCAATTTGACCCCCTTTTCAATAACAGTGTTTTCCCCTAGAATTGCTATGTCAGCAACACCATCTTTAACATAGTTTGGAATATCAGAATTTCGCAAAAATAAAAGTTCTGCAGGAAAATTGTGAGAAGCTACCTTAAGCTGATCACGTCCATTGTTAAATTTAACCCCACATTGTTTTAAAAGCTGAATAGATTCTTCATTTAATCTACCTTTTTTCTGAATAGCTATTTTTAAAGTTTCTCCCATTTTAATAAGTTATTATAAAGTAAAAAGCCACGCTTATTGGCGTGGCTCATTGATCTATTTTTATGCATACAAAATCATTGCCTCGCTTACCGAAGTTTTATTAAATGATGATGTATGTGTCTTTTCAAATTCATTATGTTTTACAAATATATAATATTTAATGGATAAGATGCACGCCTACTTGAGGTAAATTTTAAAAGGAAAATAAATAGTTGCTTTTTTTAAAGTGCTAATTTTTAAAACAATCATTTAAATAGTCAATGGGGTTTAAGAAAAACATCTTTCGATATCCTTGAGGTTCATTATCGATTCTCCAAAAATGTGGCAACCACGACACAATAGAATAATGAAGATGTGGCGATTTTCCTTTGGCATTTCCTGAGTCTCCTAATGTCCCTATTTTTTCTCCCAAACTGTTCCAAGTTCCAATTTTTGTATCAATAGAATTTAAATGGGCAAAATAATGAAAACGTAATTTTGGGCCTAGGATTATAACATATTTTCCTGAGTGATTTCCGTTTCCAGTAGCAAAAGTAAAGCCTCGTATGGACGAATGAACATCAGTCCCTTTTGTTCCAAAGATATCAACACCTTTATGCGTCCCTGATTTTCCCCATGGATAGTGCCAGTAACTTTTTTGGTTGTAATCACTTTTTCGCATATTCTTAACCGGCAAAACAAATGACTGTGGTAAAACAAAAAAAAAGGCAATGATTAGGACTGTTGAATTAACTGTTTTATCAAGCCAGGTTCTTTTTTTGTTTTTCCGGAATAATTTCATGAAATGAATTTAGGGAGATGAATTTGATATTGCTAAAAACACTTATTATTCGCGATAAGTAAAGTATTAAACGATAATATTTCTGCAAATCATAAACGAAATTTACTAGTAACTATTCCTTTGTAAGGAAAAAACAAGACCATTATTAATTAAAAAGAATCTTAATTCCATCAATAGGAGCAAAGCGGATGTCTAGCTGATAAGTATCAATTTCTGAAATTAATTTTTTGGCCCTTTGATTTTCGCGATCAGTTAGTTCGCTAGGACTGTTTACTTTTCTCCAGGCTAACTCGCAAATTTCCTGAACTTTAAGAGCCAGTTCATGAGCTTCTGATAATGCAGTTGATTTATATGAAATGCGTTGAAAGTTTTCAGCTGACTTTGCCCACTTAGCCAGCCAATATTTAATGTCGTTTCGATATTTGCAAAACCCATCTTTTTTACAGTTTTTATGTATCAACTTATTGAAGTTTCTTGCTGTAAAACTCTCAACATAACAAGCGTCTGCAATTCTGTTAAGGGGAGTGATAGATGAGTATTTGAGCGTTTTTTTCAGGAAATCATGTCTCTTGTAGCCTCTAATTGGTTCTAATACTTTAATGAAAGGTTTCCAGGTTTGTACCGATGAATTATTGGAGATAAGTCCTAGTAAAGTTTCTTGATAGTTTATATGTGTTAATCCAAATTCTTGGAGCTTATTTGAAATAAAAGGAACTTTTACGTAAAAATTTTTGGTGTCACAGTTTTCAGATGAACTCCACAAACGTTCAGCAATTGCTAGTGCAGATGGCCAAATACGAGACTCGATAGTGGTTTGATCTACTATCTCTGACCACATGGTGGCTTCACCACCCAAAATCATTTTTTGCTGACTTTCGGTTAAGTCAATTCCTTTCGGTAGAGGATCATTCTCATAATAATCTTCAATTTTATATACTTTATCCAAGTAATATCCATTGGAAAGCAAGCTTGGAAAACCATTTTTTGCAGCATGTATCATAGACTCCTTTCCACGCCATGATTGGATTGCAATTGAATTGGGCATATTGGAGTCATATATTTCATCCCAACCAATCATTATTTTTTTGTTTCTAATAAGAATTGGCAAAATTCTCTTGTTAAAATAGGCCTGTAATTCATGATTGTTTTTCAATTCCATTTTTGTCATGAATTTTTGAATTTTCTTGTTTTGATTCCAGTCTGAGCCGTTATTTTCGTCTCCTCCAATATGAAAATATGCATCAGGAAACAGTTGGCACATTTCTGTTAAAAGCGTATCTAAAAATTGGTAGGTATATTCCTCAGTTGGGTTTAAGGAAGCTTTAAAAACCCCATATTTAGTAGCTATTTCATAGTTTCGATTGGCAGAGGCTAGTTTGGGATAGCCAACCAACCAGCTGGTAATATGACCTGGAATATCAAATTCAGGAACAACTCTAATTCCGCGCTCATTAGCGTATTGAATAATTTCCTTAATGTCTTCTTGAGTAAAATAATTTCCATTATTGCCTAGTTCGTGTAGTTTTGGGAATTTTTTGGATTCAATTCTGAAACCTTGGTCTTCTGTTAAATGAAGGTGAAGTACATTCATTTTTACTGCGGCCATAGCATCAATATTTCGTTTTATAATGTGTGGAGGAATCCAGTGTCGGCATACATCAATGAGTAAACCCCTCCATTTAAATCTCGGTTCATCAACAATACTACAATTATTAAAGAAGGGGCCATTTTCAGAAGTTGTAATTAGTTGAAGCAGTGTTTCAAGAGCTCGGTATGCACCTATATTGTTTTCAGCGGTAATAATTACTTTATTAGAAGTAATGCTTATTGCATAAGATTCATTCGTTTCGATGTGTATATTTTCAGTTGTTGAATTGGTGTTTATAACTATTTCGTAAGAAGAAATGGTGTCTTGTATTTTGTGATGTTGGAAATATACTCCCGAACTGTATTCTAGCCTTTGAATGAATCGCTCTGTATACCTGTTTAATTTTAATGATGGCCGTGTAACTCTAACTTTTATATTGTTGGCTATCTTAAATTTCCCTTCATGAAGATTAAGTTCTTTAGGTTGTGGTAATAAATGTTGAGCATTTAAAACAGAACTGATAAATAGAAATATGATAACTATGTGCTTCATTTTTAATAATTGAAAAATAAGAATAATTTATTCTATCAAAGGTTCCAGACTTTTAGTAAATCTTTTATTCACAGATTGTACAATAAGTGTTAAAATCAAAATTGACCCCATTAAAACACAAATTGTTGGAACTGTAGGGATATCTAAAAGAATAGCAATGAGGTGACCAGAAATACAGCTCAATACCCCGAACGAAATTGATATCGTTAAGAAAAGATAAAGTTTTCGTGTAATGATATTAGCAAAAGAAGGAGGTATAACCAGTAACCCAATAACCATTATAGCGCCAACACTATCAAAACTATAAACAGTGGATATACTCGATAGACCTAAAAGCAAGTAGCTCCAAAAGGGAATTGAAATTCCTAATGTTTGGGCATAATTCTTATCAAAACTGCTTATTTTAAACCCTTTAAGTCCAAACATTACGATTAAATATGTTATTATTGAAATGATAATTAAATTGAATGTGGGAGCCGGTATTCCAATAATTTTGTGAACAAGAGGGGTAGTGTTAATGTCCCCCCCCAAATAAAACGCAGTCAACATCTATATCTGCATTTTTTGCTTTTGAAGTAATTAGTATAATTCCGATAGCGAAAAGTAAGGTGTAAATAATCCCAATAGAACTATCCTTGCCAAAGCCTCCTAAGCGATTTAACCAATCGATTAAAAGAATAGCAACAATTCCAAAACCACTAGCCCCTAGAAGCATCCAAAATGAATTAATTTCTCCAGATATTAAAAAAGCAATAACTATTCCAGGTAAAACAGCATGGGACAAAGCATCACCAATTAAGCTTAACTTTTTAAGTACTAAGAAACTTCCAAGTAAACTAGAGTTTAAAGCGATTATACAGGCGGTTATTATAATCCAAAAATCAAACATCAATCTTTTGGTTTATTTAGGTTATCAATAGCGCCAATTTTTGATCCTATTTGTTTTAGCAACTCAGCTTCCAATTCAGGAGTAAGAATATGCTCAATTGACTCAGCACTGTCGTGCACATGGTCAGGTTGTATTTGCATAAAATTTTCCATGTATAATTCCCATAAGTTGTGAGCTCTAATTATCTTTTTTGCTTCATGAATACCTTTGTTTGTAAGTACCCATAAATCATTTGAATTAGCCAATATATTTTTTGTTTTCAAAATTTTAATCCCTTGGTATAAGTCAGATGCAGATATAGAGTTCGTATTTAATATTTCCTTAATTGTCCATCCTTTTTTAAAATGATTTTCTTTTTCATGGATTGTATAAATGGTTTTCAATAGATTGTCTGAAAGCATTTTTCGTTTATTTTTAAATGCCTTAATTTTTTTAGTAATAATACCTTTTTTTGAAAAAAAAGCTGAAAAAATAGCAATACTAGAAAGAATTACAATTATCCACGGGCCTGTTGGCATATCAGAAGACAAGAAAGAGATGAAAACTCCAACAACACTACTTAAACATGCAAACACTCCCGATAACACAATGGATTTTTTAAAATTATTGGTCCAAAAAAGTGCAGAGGATGCGGGTGTGATAATTAGTGCGCTCATTAAAATTATACCTACAGTTTGAATTCCAATAGCTGTGCTGATTATAATTAGTCCTGATATTAAGCCTTGAATTAATTTTTCACTAAGGCCTATAGTTTTTGCAAAACCTATATCAAATAAAGCAATTTTAAAATGTTGGTAAAATAGTATTAGCGTTAAAATTACAATTCCAGCAATCACACCAAAAACGTACAAATCAGACTCAATAATTGTTGCTGCTTTTCCAAAGAGGAAATCTGTGAGTCCGCTTTGATTACTATTTCCAGAATGTTGAATAATATTTAAAAGAATAACACCAGCACTAAACAATACAGACAATGTAATCGCTATTGAAGCATCTTTTTTTATTCTGGATATACTGGAAATCCAATCTACTAAGTAAACCGCAACAGCTCCAGCAATCATACCTCCTGAAATTATATACACAGGGTTTTTTACACCAGTAAACATAAAACCAATGCAAATTCCTGGTAAAACAGAGTGGGAAACAGCATCAACTATTAATGTTTTCTTGCTAAGAATAACCAATACACCGGCAATTCCGCATGTGAAACCAAGAATTATAGTTCCCAGAAGAACATTATTAATGTTGGCATCTTGGAAAGAGAAAAAATATATAAAGTCACTCCAAAAGTTCATTTATGATTCTCGTATGGGAAATTGTTTGTTTTTAAAAACTTGTCCAATTTGCTCAAGTAAAGTGAGATTACCTCCGTATGTTTTTTGAAGCAATTCAGATGTAAAAACTTCACCTATAGGACCGCTTGCCACAATTCTCTTATTTATTAAAACCATCCAGTCAAAATAATCCATTGCAGACTGTAAATCGTGATGAACAACAAAAATAGTTTTCCCTTCTTTTTGCAGCTCTAATAAAATATTTACAATAGCTTTTTCACTTGCCATATCAACTCCGGAAAAAGGTTCGTCCATGAAATACACATCCGCTTCTTGAGCTAAAGCTCTTGCTATAAAAACACGTTGTTGTTGGCCTCCTGAGAGTTCAGATATATGCCGCTTGGCGAACTCCAACATTTTTACTTTTTTTAAAGCTTCAACAGCAACGTTTTTATCGTGTTTATTCAAACTCCTAAAAAGGTTTTTATTTCCGTACCTACCCATTTCTACAACATCCAAAACAGTGGCTGGGAAGTTCCAGTCAACGGATTCCTTTTGAGGAACGTAAGCTAGCTTAGACCGCACTTTTTTAAGTGGTTTGTCAAATATTTTAACATATCCACTGGCATTGGGTATAAGGCCCATAATGGATTTAAGTAGAGTGGATTTACCGGCGCCGTTTGGACCTACTATTCCAACCATTTTCCCTTTTGGGACACTAAAATCAGCATTCCAAAGCACGGGTTTGTTGTCATAGGCGACGGTTAAATCGTGTACTTCAATAATAGGATTATTTATCTGTTTGATCATTTACTTAAACCACCAACTATTGTATTGGTGTTTTTTTTAATCATATTAATATATGTTTCAGCTCCACTTTGAGCGTCACCTAAGCCATCACTGAATAAAGGCCCGCCAATTTTAAGTGTTAACCCTTTCGATTTGCAACCTTCGACCACTGAATTAATGTTTTTTTCCGAAACAGAATTTTCAACAAATATTGAAGGAATGTTTCTGGATACAATAAAATCAGTTAGTTCTGTAATTCCCCTTATTGAAATATCAGAAGCAGTTGAAATTCCTTGAACACCTTTTACTTCAATATCGAAAGCTTTCCCATAATAGCCAAATGCATCGTGAGCTGTAATGAGTACTCTTAAAGAATCTGGAATTTTAGCCATTTCAGAGCGCACATAACTTTCTATTGAGTACAAACTTTTTGTGTAGGAAACGGTGGCTGAATCAATGTAGTTTTTAGAATTAGGGAATTTTGTAGAAAATTCCTGTCCAGCAAGTTCAATTGCCGTTGCAAATAAGTTTACATCATGCCAAAAATGTGGATCATAGTCCGTTCCAAACTCTGTTGTTTTTCTGAGTCTTTGTTCAGGAACAATATCTCCCAAACTAATTACAAATCCAGTTTTGCCAATTTCAGTAATTGCATCGATTAAATTGGCTTCAAAATGAATGCCATTGTACACAATAGCATCAGCATTCATCATGCTTTTCATTTCTGATGTTTTACTTTTATAGGTATGCGGATCAACACCTGGACCCATTAAACAATTCACTTCAAAATTTGGAGGAAGTATTTTGTTAATTGCATCCGCAATAACATTTGTAGTACAAATTACTTTTATATTGCTATTGTTCGATGAGTTGCTCTTTTCTGTACAACTAAAAATAGTAGTAGTTAAAAAAATGAAAAAGCATATTTTAATTATATTTTTTAAAGTCATATTAACTTTCTTTAGAAATGTTTAAATTTTTAGCGACTAACTCAGATAAAGTCAATACTGAATTATTGTTGATTTTCACTTTTATTGACTTGTCGAAGTTGAAATAATCCAATATTTCAATTCTTGATCCGAGTTTTAAACCAATTTTATCCAAAAAATTGAGGAAATCTTTTGAGTCTTCTAAAACTCCAATTAAAATTACTTTTTCACCAATTTTAAGCTCGTTCAGTTTGAATTCCTCAAGCTTTGGAAAAAGCCCATCTTTATCTGGAATAGGGTCTCCGTGAGGGTCGTTTTTTGGGAAGCCTAGATGGGCGTCAAGTTTATCAATTAGCTTTGGGGAACGAATGTGTTCAAGTTGCTCAGCAATTTCATGGATTTCATCCCATCCAAACTTCAGTTTTTCAACCAAGAAAACTTCCCATAAGCGATGCTTTCTTATGACCTTAAGTGCAATTTTTTCACCTTCTTTTGTAAGTGTAGTGCCTTGGTATTTTACATAATGAACTAATTTTTTATCCGAAAGTTTCTTAACCATATCCGAAACGGATGAAGCTTTGGTTGACAATTCTTCAGATATAGCATTTGTAGAAACGCCTTTCTTAAGTGGCCCGCTTAATTTGAAAATAGCCTTTAGGTAGTCCTCTGTGGTACTGGTTTGCATAGACTAAGGAATTTCTGTAAAGATAAAAAAATTTAGGCTTATCTAAATTAAATATTTAGTCAACTCTAAAAATGGTTGTTATTAGGCTTACTAATAATTATTCAAAGTAAATTTTTAAAAAACGTAATTTTAGATTTACTTTATTTGTACATTCATTGAATAACCTCTGGACTAAAGTAAATTTATGATTAAAGAGCTTGAAAACTATAAAGGTTATTGTTATAGTTAGATTTTTTAAATGAATAAAGATAATGAACGCTATTGTCATTAGTATTGGAGATGAACTGCTGATTGGCCAAACTTTGAATACAAACGCCGGTTGGATGGGTTCTGAGCTAAATAAAAATGGAGTGGAACTAACTGAGGTTCTTACTGTTTGTGATGATGGTAAAGCTATTCAAGACGCATTGAGTTATGCAGGGGATAAGGCTAGATTAGTATTGGTTACTGGCGGGGTTAGGCCCAACAAAAGACGATATTACTAAAAAGGCATTTGCAGATTATTTCAATGCTCCTTTACTAGAAAATAAAGAAGCATTAGATAATGTTGAGCGATTCTTTAAGCGATACAACCTAGACATGCTTCCTGTAAATAAATTACAAGCTTTGGTTCCTAAAGGATGTGAAATGTTGCTGAACAAGGCTGGCACTGCCCCTGGAATGTGGATGGAACATGAGGAGGTTGTTTTTGTAAGTATGCCAGGAGTTCCAAGTGAAATGAAATACCTAATGGATAATGAAGTTCTTCCAAGAATTAAAAAACGCTTTAAACTTCCCGTTATTGTGCATCAAACAATGATGACTCAAGGTATTGGAGAGTCCTATATTGCTGAAGAAATTAAAGATATCGAAGAAGGGTTACCAAAACATATAAAATTGGCGTATTTGCCCTCTCCAGGAATTGTAAAAATGAGATTGTCTGGAAGGGGTGATGATGAATCCAAATTACTAAAAGAAATAGATGGTATTTTTTCTAAAATAGAATCCAGAATATCCAAGCATGTGTTTTCAAAGAACGAAGCACAATTACAAGAGATTATTGGTGGTGTTTTTCGAGCAGAAAAACTAACTATTTCTACTGCTGAATCACTAACTAGTGGAGCTTTAGCATCTAGGATAACATCTGTCCCTGGTGCTTCAGAATATTTTATAGGGAGTGTTATTGCTTATGCTAATGATGTGAAAATACATCAATTGGGCGTTTCGGAAAATGTATTAAAGTCGGCTGGTGCGGTAAGCGGAGAAGTAGTAAAGCAAATGGCTATAGGTGCACAAAATCTTTTTGGAACAGACTATGCTATTTCAACCTCAGGAATAGCTGGCCCTGGAGGAGGTACAGATGAAAAACCAGTAGGAACAGTTTGGATTGCTATCGCAGGACCTAAAGGAGTTGTTACCGAACAATTTCAAATGGGAAAGGGTAGAGATAGAGTAGTGGAAAAAACTATATTTAGTGCGTTAAATCTTTTAATTCAGCTGGTTAATCAATGAATTTTTTTGGAGAAATAGTTTTGCCAATTGTTCTATTCATAATTATGGTGGGTATTGGTATTAGCACTAAGATTGGCGACTTTAAGTCGTTATTTAGATTTCCTAAAGCGGCCATCCTCGGAGTTATTTCTCAACTAATTTTATTGCCGTTAATAGCGCTTTTAATTGGTTGGTTGTTTAATTACAATAATGAGATAACATTAGGTTTATTGGTTTTAAGTCTTTGTCCATCAGGTACAGGATCGAACATAATTACAAAAATGGTACACGGTAATTTAGCATTATCCGTTTCGCTTACAACCATTAGTAATTTTAAATGTTTATTTACCTTTCCGCTTATTTTAAATTTGTACCTACAAGAAGTTGGTGGAATATATGGGGAAATTCAACTCAACTATGTTGAAATTATTGTTCAAATCTTCAGCCTTACTGTTATCCCAACAGCATTAGGTCTGTTTATAGGTGAAAAGGCTCCAGATTTGGTTGTTAAATCGAAGAAAACCCTAAAATGGCTTTTGCCAGGTTTGTTATTTGCTGTGTTTACAGCAATCATGTTTTTTGATGAGCCTAAGAATGAAAACGTTGATATCACGGAAATGATTTTCCCTGCTTTATTAATAAATGTGTCATCGATGATGATTTCCCTTGTTTTTGTGACGTTATTTAAAGTTGAGGCAAAGCAGGCAATTGCCGTGTCAATTGAAAGTGGACTTAAAAATAGTGCAATAGGATTAATGATCGCTGCGACATTTATAAAAGTTGATTCCGTAGAATTGCTAATACTCGCTTATAGTTTTATCAGTTTTTACTTTACTCTTGCAATATCCTTTCTATTAAAAAGGTTTGTTTTGAATGGGGACTTAAACCCTGTTGAGTAGGATTGCATATTTCAAAAAATAAAAAAAGCCTCACTAAGGAGGCTTTTTTTATTTTGCAAGACTATAATTAATGAATGCCTTTGTCCGCTAGCCATCGTTCTGCGTCTAGTGCAGCCATACAGCCAGTTCCAGCAGCAGTTACTGCTTGTCGATAATCTTTATCAGCACAATCCCCGGCAGCGTAAACACCTTCAATATTTGTTTTTGTAGTTCCAGGAATCACATCTAAATAGCCAACATTATCCATGTTTAATTGACCTTTAAAAATATCTGTATTGGGTTTGTGACCAATAGCAACAAAGAAACCTGTTGCTTCTAAAGTAGATTCTTCACCAGTTTGGTTGTTTTTTACTCGAACACCTTCTACAACTTGTTCACCAAGAACTTCAACGGTTTCAGTATTGTATAAAACAGTTATGTTTTCAGTAGCTATGGTTCTATTGGCCATTATTTTCGATGCTCTGAATTCATCTCTTCTTACTAAGATTGTAACACTCTTACACAATTTAGCCAGATACATAGCCTCTTCACAGGCCGAGTCTCCAGCACCTACAACAACAACATCTTGTCCACGATAGAAAAATCCGTCACAAACAGCGCATGCAGAAACTCCTCCAGATTTTAATCTTTCTTCAGATTCAAGCCCCAACCATTTCGCTGAAGCTCCTGTTGATATAATTACAGTGTCTGCTGTTATTTCAGCCTTGTCTTCAATAATAATTCTTTTTGGAGTTTCATTTAAAAATGCTTCGGTAGCTAATCCATCTCGAACTTCTGTACCAAAACGTTCAGCCTGTTCCTTGAATTCCATCATCATTTCTGGACCTTGAATTCCTTCAGGGTATCCAGGGTAGTTTTCAACTTCTGTAGTTTCTGTTAATTGTCCGCCAGGCTGTAATCCAGCATACATTAAAGGTTTTAGTTCTGCTCTAGCCGCATAAATTGCAGCCGTGTATCCTGCCGGTCCACTACCTATAATTAATAATTTAACGTGTTCCTTTACCATAATAATCAATATTGATGTGCAAATTTACTTCTTAACCTTATAAAACCCATAAAAACTTATTAACTGTTTTTTATAACTGATAGAAAAATTATAAGTTTTTAAATGAATTGAATGCATATGTTTTCAACTAATTTTTTTTGGCTAGAAAAAAAATGCCTCTTTTTTTGAATCCATTTATATGGATTTAGCGTTGATATCTTTAAGTTTCAAAATCTAAATAGTATATATTTGGGTATGTTTTCAGCACATTTGGCATCCATAATCGGCGGTTTCTTTAACTGGAGAGATGTCGTAGATATTCTTCTTGTATCCGTTTTGTTGTACCAGCTGTATAAAATAGTCAAAGGCACGGTTGCTGTGAATGTTTTCATTGGCATACTGGCATTATTTCTACTAAACTTAGTTGTGAATTTTATGCAGATGAAGTTACTTGGTAAAATTTTTAGCCAGGTTCTAGGAGTTGGGGCCATAGCACTAGTGGTGCTTTTTCAACAAGAAATCAGGAAATTCCTAATCTTAATAGGCATTAAAAGCTACAATAGTAAACAAGCTAAGTGGTTGTTTCAAATGGTTCCTTTCTTAAAACAAAAAGGGCAATTAAGCACTGCATTTAAACCCGTTGTTAATGCTTGCTTCAATTTAGCAAAAACAAATACAGGGGCATTGATTGTTTTGAGCAATGATTCTGACTTGAGTTTCTATTCATCAACTGGAGATATTTTGGATGCTAACATTAATACGCGATTGCTAGAAAATATATTTTTTAAGAATTCACCTTTGCACGATGGAGCTGTAATAATTGCTAAAGATAAGATTGTTGCGGCTCGATGTGTTTTACCAGTAACCGAGAACGAAAATTTTCCACCATCCTTAGGAATGCGTCATCGTGCTGCGGCAGGTATTAGTGAGGTTTCTAACGGAATTGTCTTAATTGTATCAGAAGAAACTGGAAAAGTAGGTTATGCTATGAATGGTAAGTTGAAAACCAATATTTCAAAAGAAGATCTGAACAAATTCTTAAATAAAGATTATAAGTTAACTCCTGAGTGATTTTTTACATTTCAAGTGTATAAGATAGTACATCTGATTTTTTTTTTTTCACAACTTATCAATTCTGGTTTTTTCAAATTGTAATTTGCAACGTTGTTTTTTAGAGGGTTACCTAACGATTTAAAGCAATGCGTATACTTGACTTAAAAGGCTTGAATTGATACGATTAAACAATAGTAAACAACAAGCATTTAAAAAATATTAGCAATTCTCTAAAATAAACCTTGAAAAAAAAGTAGTTTTATTCAGTTCGCTATCCCTAAGGCGAATTAAACTGATTTAGAATGAATGATATTAGTAGAAAAATTATCTTAGCTATAATCGCCCTTTTTTGCACAATTGCTATAATTGTAGGCTTATGGTTAAACAGAGATGTTGAAACAAAAGGAGATTTAAAACAAACCTATCGAAGTGTTCGAGTTACAACTGTAGAATTGAGAGAAAACAGTGCGGATGTCCAGTTTTCGGGAAGGTTATTGGCAAAAAATAGAATTGACATTTTTACTGAAGTAAGCGGTGTTTTGTTAAACGAAAACTTTAGAGAAGGCAATTTATTTAACAGAGGAGACGTATTAGCTCAGTTAAATTCAAAAGAGTTCGAAACAGTATTAAAGGCCCAAAAAACACAATTAATTAATCAGGTTTCTTTAATAATGGGGGATTTGAAAATTGATTTTTCAAAAGAATATCCCAAATGGGAACTTTTTCTAAATGAAATTGACGTTGATGCCTCTCTGCCTAATCTTCCTGGTGTAGAAAATCAAAAATTAAAAAGGTTCATTGCAGGTAAGGGGGTTTTAAATAGTTATTACTCTTTAAAGGCGCAAGAAGAAAAATTATCTAAGTATATTATTAGAGCACCTTATCGTGGTATAATCACGAAAGCCATTATTAACAAAGGAACCTTAGTAATGCCTGGTCAAAAAATTGGAACCTATATTGATCCTGGCGTTTATGAATTGGAAACAGAAGTTAGTTTATCGGATTTACAGTTCGTTTCGATAGGGAGTGTTTTTACTTTACAATCTTCTGAATTGAATAAATCATGGAAGGGTAAGGTTTCAAGAATTAACAATTCAATAAACGCATCATCACAAATGGTGAAAATATATGTGAATGTCAGTGGTGTTTCTCTTAAAGAGGGAATGTTTTTAACTGGTGTTGGGCAAGGGACAAGCTTTGAAAATACGCTTTCTATAAACAGGAAATTAGTTAAAAATGGCGGTGTTTACCTCGTGGATTCTGGTAAGGTGAAATTTAAACCTGTAGAAATTTTACATGTAAACAAATCAGATGCAATTATAAAAGGGCTGGATTATGGTGAAAAGTATATTGCTGATAATATGAAAGGATTGTTCGATGGTATGCAGGTAAATGTTGTTGGAGTTGAGGCAAAAAGTAATATCAAGCCAAGTACTACGAAATGAAAAAATTAATCACATACTTTATCAAATATCCAATTGCAGGAAATATTTTGATGGTTCTCCTCATTTGGATGGGGTGGGTTGGAATGAAGTCTTTGAGAACAACATTTTTTCCTGAGACAGAATCAAAATATATACGAATTTCAGCGATGTATCCAGGTGCTTCTCCAGCGGAAATAGAAGAAGGTATTATTCTTAAAATAGAGGATAAACTGGAGGGTTTAAATGGAGTTGAGAGAATAACATCAGCGTCCAAAGAAAATTCTGGTTACGCCACAGTTGAAGTGAATTCAAATTATGACACTGATGTTATTATTCAAGATGTTAAAAATTCCGTAGATGGAATAAACAATTTTCCATCAGGTATGGAACCCGTATCTGTTTCAAAATTTGAAAGGCCTCAGCACGCTATATCTATTGCAATAAGTGGTGATGTTTCTTTAAAGGAATTAAAAAGCGTTGCTCGGGAATGGGAGAGTGTGCTTAAAGAAAAAGCTCTTATATCTAAAGTTGAACTGGAGGGGTTTCCAGATGAGGAAGTTGAAATTCAGGTCGATGACTATTTATTAACGAAATATGATTTAACCATCGAACAAGTTGCCAACTCTGTAAAAAGAGACAATATAGAGGTGACGGGAGGCGAGTTAAAAACAGCAAGTGAAAATATCCTTATTCGAGCTAGAAATAAAAAGTATAGGGGTGAAGAGTTTGAAAGAATCGTTGTAAAAGTAATGCCTAATGGAAATATCATCCGATTAAAGGATGTTGCAGTAATTAGTGATGGATGGGTTGATCAACCTGCAGAACGCTTTGTGAATGGTAAAAATGCGATTCTTGTTAATGTTCTTTATACTATTCATGAAGATTTAAAATCCATTGTTGAGCGAGTAGTTAAATTAAAAGATGATTTTGATGAAAAGTATCCATTTTTTGAAACTCGAGTAGTAAAGGATAGTTCAAAAATTTTAGTAGAAAGAATTGATTTACTGGTGAATAATGGCTTGCTGGGATTTTTAATGGTTTTTGCTTTACTGTCTATGTTTTTGCATCCCCGTTTGGCAATATGGGTAGCGCTTGCAATCCCAGTAGCTTTTGGGGGAATGTTTATTTTGGCTGGAGGTGCAGGGATATCCATAAATGTTATTTCGCTTTTCGGTATGATTATCGTTATAGGAATCTTGGTAGATGATGGAATTGTAATTGCTGAAAATATATATCAGCACTGGGAACGAGGAAAAGAACCTGTTCAAGCTGCAATTGATGGAACATTAGAAGTTTTACCCGCTGTTTTTTCAGCGATTTTAACCACAGTCATAGCTTTTTCTTTGTTTTTTGTAATTGATGGAGTCATGGGAGATTTCTTTGTTGAGATGGGGTTCGTGGTTGTTGCAACCCTCGTAATTTCATTAGTTGAAGGAGCTTTGATTTTACCTGCTCATGTTGCCCATTCAAAAGCCTTGTCAAAAAAAGGACAAAAAGGTTTTTGGCTAAATATCATTAATTGGTTTACAAAAATTTTAAATGGTTTAAAAAACAGATTTTATAAGCCAATACTCAATTTTTCCTTTAGACAAATTCCATTTGTTGTAACTACTACTCTCGGTATTTTGATTATTTCGATTTTAATGATTGTATTTGGATACATAAAAGTATCTATGTTTCCCCCGATTTTCGCGGACAGTTTTGCCATTAATTTAGAAATGACATCAGGCACTAATGAGGAAATCACTGAGGGATATATCGATGAAATCCAAGAGGTTGTTTGGTCGTATAATGATTCTTTAGCAGAAGGAGGTGAGCAGGTAGTCAAAGCCGTAACAAAAGGCTTAGGTCCAGGCACTCATCAAGCTAATTTAACAGTTATGCTTACGCCTAGTCAAGAAAGAACTTTAACCTCTTCTCAAATAACAACAGCAATTTTAAACAAAGTAGGTTCTGTTCCAAATGCTGAAAAATTAACGGCTAAAGCTGGTATGCCTTTTGGACGCCCAATTTCAATAGCAATTTATTCCTCCGATAATGATGTGCTGGATGAATTTAAAGAAAAGTTGCTTCAGGGTATGCGCGATATGGGGACACTTAAAAACATAGAGTCTTCTGATCAAAAAGGTATGCTGGAATTGAATATCGAATTAAAAGATAGAGCTTATGCATTAGGATTAACATATGGGGAGGTTATTGATGAAATCAGAAGTGGGTTTTATGGATATGAAGTGCAGCGACTTCAGAGAGGTTTGGATGAGGTTAAAGTATGGGTTCGATATGCTAAAGAAACTAGAAAGTCAATTGGTGATTTCGAAAATAAAACCATAAAGTTAAGAGGAAACGAATATTTAATAAAAGATTTGGTTGAAATTACTCAAGCTAGAGGTGTAGTTAAATATGAGCATTTGGATGGGAAAAGGATGGTTAAAATTGAGGCTGATCTTATGGATCCTGAAAATTCAAGTCAAAGCGAATTGTTGTCTTATGTAAATAAAGATTTATTAGGCGCATTACTAAAACAATACCCTCAGGTAAAAAAATCCGTAGAGGGTCAAGCCAGAGAATTTGCTAAAGTAGGCGTATCTGTTCAAAAGAGAGGTTGGATTATTCTTCTTTTCATGTTTGTTACAGTAGTATTGACTTTTCGATCTTTCACCCAGGCTATTGCCGTTTTTGTAACTTCGATTTTTGGATTTTCTGGAGTTGTATTTGGACATTTTATTCACGATTATCAACTATCTATGTTCTCATTCTTTGGTATGATTGCACTAGTTGGAATTATGGTAAATGATGCACTTGTTTTAATCAGTGCATTGAATATTAATTTGAAAAGTGGAATGTCCTACAAGGAAGCATTAAAAAAAGCTGCTTTTTCAAGATTTAGACCGATTGTATTAACCTCAGTAACCACTATTGCTGGACTAGCCCCTTTGATTTTTGAAAAAAGCATGCAAGCTCAATTTATAATTCCAATGGCAATAGCCATAGCTTATGGTTTATTGGCAGCGACTTTTTTAACACTAGTGTTTTTGCCCATAACGCTATACTCATTAAATTTTGTTAAAGTAATTGTTCGTTGGTTAATTACAGGTGAAGTTTTTAAAGATAATTCTGAAAAATTAGAGGCCTCTGTTAAAGAATTAGAGTTTGAGCATTTAGTTGGAGGTGATAAAGAAGTAAAATGAAAAAATTAGTAACCATATTATTTGCAATTGTAGTCTCAAGCATTTTAAATGCACAAGAATTAAATTTAGAAGAAGCTATTCGAATTGCATTGTCAAATAATTATGGTATCATCATAGCACAACAAGAAGAAGCTGCATTTAAAACTGACATTCATCCAGGTGCTGTTGGTTTGTTGCCAACTGTAGATGCAAATGGCGCAGGTAGTTATAGTTATTCATCAACTAATCAGGAATTTAACGGAGGTATATTTCCTGCTATTGAAGGTATGGAAGCTTCTCAAAACAGTCAGTCGGCTAAGGTTTCAGCATCTTATTTGCTCTTTAATGGAGGATCAAGAATAAAATTATATTCAAAATTAAAGGCATCGGGTGATTTATCTGAGATTCAAACGAAGATAACAATCGAAAGTACTTTAGTTCAGGTTGTAAATGCGTATTATGAAGTAGTTCGAGTTCATAATCAATTAGAGCTCGTAAAATCCTCTTTGAATTTATCCAGAGACCGTTTAGGACGAATTGAAATTAATCATGAATACGGAAATACAAGTAAAATAGATGTGTTAAATGCTCAAGTTGATTTTAATTCAGATAGTTCAAACTATGTAAATACAGAATTAAAATTAAGGCAATCTAAGAATGAGTTAAATTTTTTACTTGGAAGAAAAATTGCTACTGAATTTAATGTGAATGAAGATGTTGAATTACCTAATGTTAGAGAAGTTTCTGAGTACATTAAAAATGCAAAGGAAAACAATACATTGGTTATGTTATCGAACATTCAATTAAATATGGCTGAAATGGATAAAAAAATATCCACGTCTAATTTTATGCCTATTTTATCAACTAATTTGGATTATGGATATTCTGGCTCTGCAAGTGATGTAGGGGTGTTTAAAAGCGCTTCATCTATTGGTTATACGGGTTCTGTTAGTTTAAAATGGAATTTGTTTGATGGCTTTAAAAAACAAAGGGCACTTGAAAAAGCGAAAATTAATATTGAAGTAAATACAAACAAAAAGCAACAAACACTTTTGAATATTGAAAAAGAAGTCCAAAATTATTATGATGCTTTGTCTCATAATATCAGGTTGTTGAACCTTGAAAATCAAAATAAGGTTGTTGCAAAAATAAACTTAGAGCGATCTAAGGACTTATTAAACAATGGTTCAATAACAAGCTTTCAGTTTCGTCAAGCACAATTGAATTTACTGCAAATCGAGAATCGAATTAACAATTTAAACTATGCTATAAAAGTATACGATTATCAATTGTTAAGAATGACAAATGAGCTTGTTAAATAGTGCGCTTTCAATTAACTTTTAACTGAATCATATTTTTTTATATTAGATATCGTAAATTCGCATAAAATTCCAGTTATGACAATTGATTTTTCAAAGGGAGACGGATTAGTACCTGCTATCGTTCAAGATGCTACAACTCAAAAAGTTTTGATGTTGGGTTATATGAACAAAGAAGCATATGAAGTAACCAATCAAACGGGAAAAGTTACTTTTTTTTCAAGAAGTAAAAATAGGCTCTGGACGAAAGGAGAAGAGAGCGGGAATCACTTGCATCTTGTGTCCATTAAAAATGATTGTGATAAAGATGCACTATTAGTACTTGTTGACCCTGTTGGACCTACTTGTCATAAAGGAACTGGTAATTGTTGGGGAGAAGAGAACCAAGAGAATGTACTTAGTTTTTTAAACCAATTGGAGTCAATTATAGAATCTCGAAAAAATGCTGATTCTGAAAAGTCGTATGTCAAATCACTATTAGATTCAGGAATTAATAAAGTTGCTCAAAAAGTAGGTGAGGAGGCTGTAGAGGTGATTATTGAAGCAAAGGACGATAACGAAGAATTGTTTTTAAACGAATCTGCAGATTTACTTTTTCATTATTTAGTTTTGCTGCAAGCCAAAGGCTATAAGCTTGAAGATGTCGTAAAGATTCTCAAGGGTAGAGTTAAGTAAGGCCTATTTATTTTAGGTTTCAATAAAAATAAAAAAGAGCGAATATATTCGCTCTTTTTCTTTTTAGAATATTCTTAAATTTTCACAATAAATCATTAGCTAGATTGGCTAAATCGGAGCGTTCTCCTTTTTCTAGGGCAACGTGAGTGTAAAGTGGATGTTCTTTTGCTCGCTCAATTAAATAAGACAATCCGTTGGAATAGGTATCTAAATAAGGCGAATCAATTTGGAAAACATCTCCCGTAAATACTACTTTGGTGTTTTCTCCAGCTCTAGAAATAATCGTTTTTACCTCATGCGGAGTAAGGTTTTGAGCTTCGTCAACAATAAAGAAAACATTAGATAAACTTCTTCCTCTAATGTAAGCAAGAGGGCAAACTACAATTTTTTCCATTCTTTGCATTTCCTCTATTTCTAGGTACTCCCTGTTGTCAAATGAAAATTGATTTTTAATGAAGCTTAAATTATCCCAAAGAGGCTCCATATAAGGGTTTAGTTTAGCACCAGCGTCTCCAGGAAGATAACCGATATCTTTATTACTTAAAGGTACCACTGGTCTTGCGAGAAAAATATGATGGTAATCATGGTGTTGTGAGAGTGCTGTAGCCAAGGATAATAGTGTTTTTCCAGTTCCTGCAACTCCCTGAATGGTTACCAGTTTAATATCAGGGTTTGTTAACGCATCCATTGCAAATGCTTGTTCAGCATTTTTTGGTTTAATTCCAAAACAGTTTATTTTTTCAACTCTTGAAAAAAGGTCTTTTTCTTTATTGTAAAAAGTCAGTGCAGACTTTTTACCGTTTTTCAAAACAAAGAATTGGTTGGATGTAATTTTATTTTTTATTATCCCTTCATTTAAAGCCTCATTATGGGAGTACAATTTGTCAATTACCTCTGTATTTATATCCTCAATAACGGATCTTCCTGTCGGAACAGTATCTGCTTGTATTTCAGAATCCTTTAACTTTCCAGTTTCATAATCTTCCGAAGTGATTTCTAATGACTTTGCTTTAATTCTTAGGTTGATGTCCTTGGACACCATAGTTACTTGACGATCAGGGTATTTTAATTTAACATACAGTGCTGAATTTAGAATCCTATGGTCTCCTTTATCGTCACCAAAGATTTCCACTGCATCAACTTTTGACTGCAAATCATTCATTACAATTGTAAACTTCCCCTTGTTTTTTCCGCCAATTGGGATCCAATTCTGAAGTGATTTTTTCCCAGAAGCGGCGTCTATAAAACGCGAGAACTCCCTTGCAGCAAAATTTTTGGTATCGTTTCCTTTTTTGAAGTTGTCCAATTCTTCCAAAACAGTTATTGGAATAGCAATATCGTGCTCCTCAAAGTTCTTAAGTGCATTGTAATCGTATATAATTACAGATGTGTCTAATACAAATAGTTTTTTCGGCATTAAATTCGTGTTTTGTTCAATATAACTTTAAATTTTCAAATAAGGTTTTGATTTTCTTAATTTTTAAAATTAACAGTTTCATGTTACTAAAAAGAATCGTGAAACTAAAAGATATTTTTGGTATTATAGTTGTTAATATTTTGTTTTTTAATTTAAAATTAAATTTCATGAAAAAAACATTGAAATTGTTGGTGCTAATTGCTGTTGTGATGCTTAGTTCATGCATGAGTTCAACAGTTTTAAACGTTATAAAGCCAGCGGATGTGCATGTTCCATCTGAGATAACCACTTTTGCTGTAATACAAAGAAATGAAGCAAGAAAAGGAGAGAAATTAGCCAAACGTTTAGAAGGCGTTTTCTCTGGTGAAGGTATAGGAATGGATAAAAGGTCAGCCAATTATGCTCTTCGAGGTTTGATTTTGCAATTGAGTAAATCGCCCCGTTTCATGGTTAAAGAGGCGCATACAACTGAGCAGTTATATGGAACAGGAACTCGAAATATGGCAGAACCTTTGGATTGGCATTTGGTTCAAGAAATATGTGAGACCAATAATTCTGATGCTTTAATCGTTGTGGAAGCTTTTGATTCTGATATAAGTAGAAATGTAAATTACAGAGATGTAACCAAAACGGTTTCAGGAGGGCAGGTTACTGAGCGAGTGTATAATTCAAAATTAACAGTAAGCGTTGAAGTAGGTTGGAGAATTTATTACCCAAAGAGTCAGGTAATTGTTGATAATTACAACCATGAAAGAACGAATTCAAGAAGCGCTTCAGGATCCACTGAATTAATATCTAATGGAAATTTACCAAGAAAAGAGGCGGTTGTTAAATTAACAGCCAGACAACTTGGTGAAGATTATGGGCGAAGAATATCTCCATCAAGAGTAAACCTTAGAAGGTCTTATTACGGCTCTGGTAATTATGTGTTTAAAAAAGGACAACAAAAAGTTGTTGAGAAAAATTATGATGCAGCGATTGATATTTGGCTGAATCAATTTGAGACTACACTTAAGCAAAAGACGAAAGGAAAAAGTGCCTACAATTTAGCGGTGGCTTATGAGGTAAAATCAGATTATGAAAATGCTATATATTGGGCGGAACAAGCAATTCAAAACCGAAATAAAAAAGCTAGAAAATATCTCGTTTTATTGAGAGAAAGAGTTGAGGAGGAAAGGAGATTGGAAGAGCAGATGAAAGTTGAATGACTTTTTATGCAATTAAGTAAAGGGTTTATATTGGTTTGAAAAAAGAGGTTATTTGATGGGATTATTAAAAATTTCAAGAATTTAATGCGGAAAATTGCGGATAGGGCTTGGACTTTAATTTAGAAACCTTATTTTTGGGTAATTAGTAAGGTATTAATTTTAGAAGATAAATTATGGCAATAGAATTAACAGATGCAAATTTCGAAGATTTAGCAGTAAAAAGCGATAAGCCTGTTGTAGTTGACTTTTGGGCTGAATGGTGTGGACCATGTAGAATGGTAGCTCCAGTAGTTGAAGAGTTATCAAAAGATTACGAAGGTAAAGCTATTGTTGGGAAAGTTGACGTTGATGCAAATAATGAAATTTCAGCGAAATATGGAATAAGAAATATACCTACAATTTTATTTCTTAAAAATGGAGAAGTTGTTGACAAACAAGTTGGAGCTGCTCCTAAAGCTGCATTAGCTGAGAAGTTAGATAAATTGCTATAATAAACGAAATAAATTGAAAAGCCCTTTCGATAAGAAAGGGCTTTTTTTTTACATAAATAGTTTATTTATAAAATAAACCAACTACATTTTAAGTTGATTTTGAATAATGCCTATTGAAAAGCAACATATAACTCATTTTTCGAAGTTTGGTTTAATTGCTCAGCAAGTAGTAGAAGGTTTTCTTACGGGCCTACACAAAAGCCCATTTCATGGTTTCTCTGTAGAATTCGCTGAGCACAAAATATATAATACAGGAGATTCAACCAAGAACATTGATTGGAAACTTTACGCTCGAACAGAAAAACTTTTTTTAAAAGAGTTTGAAGAAGAAACAAACGTAAGATCAACTATTGTTGTTGATGTTTCTGGATCAATGCGCTTCCCAGATGCACCCAATTCAAGTATTGCCAATTTAAACAAATTGGGATTTTCATTATATTCAGCAGCTGCGCTTTTGTTCTTATTGAATAAACAAAGAGATGCGTCAGGCATTGTCTTATTTGATGAAAAGATTCGGTTTTCATCAGAAATAAAGGGAAGCAAAACACATTTGGCTTTTCTAATTAAACAGTTAGAGGAGGCTTTAGATGGAAATATAAAAGGCGAGGGTGTATCACGTTTGTCCACTACTTTGCACAATATAGCTGAACAGAGTCCAAAACGGGGTTTAATTATTTTGTTTACCGATTTTTCCTTTTCATTCAAACAGGGAAAGTTTAGATTCTGTTTTGCAAAGCATGCAACATCTTAAGCACAACAGGAATGAAGTTATTGTGTTTAATGTGCTTGATAAAAAAATGGAGGAAGAGTTTGATTTTGGTAACCGACCCCATCGATTTGTTGATTTGGAAACAGGAGATGAGATTAAAATGACTCCTTCTGAATATAAAGAAAAGTTTCAAGTTTTAAAATCAAAACAGCTTGATTTTATTAAAACAAAACTTTTAAATTTTGGCGTTGATTATATCGAGGCTGATATTAAATCGGGTTTTAACAAAGTGCTTGAAACGTATTTAATAAAAAGAACTAAAATATAGTTTTGTTTTTTTTTAAAACCTTGTGTCCTAATTGCTTGACAATTCAATCTTAACAATATAGTTTAACCCTTCCTTTGTGTAATAAGAGAGTCTTATTGCTTGACCTTCGGCACAAATTACTCCACCGTTTGTACAAGCATGGTGGTAACCAGAAATACGATGGTAGTCTGAGTAAGCGAACTTCACACCATTTAAAAGGAAAGACTCAAAAGATCCGTGATTTGATGTGTCAATAGGATTGTAGTTCGAAATTTCACCTTCCTCTATGTGTACATTTCCATTTTCAATTTCCGCAACAATTTCTTTGTATCCCATATATTGGGAAATACTTACCAAGAGCGATAATAGTATTGCACTGCTTGTTATAATAATTGTAGCAATCTTATACTTTTTTAATCCTTTGTAATAAATATAAATTAGCAGTAACGCTCCTCCCATGGGGATTAGCATGTTATCAGCAAGAGAAAATGAATTAGGGTCTAGGGTATAATCGTATATTACTTTATAATTATTCAAAATCAATCTTTACTTGAGTGTGTGAATCTTCATTGTCATCAATAGAAATCTCATTGTCAATAGCTGTTCTTTCTTTTTCTGGCGTAGGAAGAGGATCTAAAATATTAATCATTTTTACCTTTTCGGTTGTTAAACGTTTCCCGATTGCTTTTAAGCCTTTGATCGATATAAACTTATCGATATCTATTTTTAAAGGTGACTTTTCTTTTCCTTTTGTTTTTCTAAAAACAATTTCAATGACAGGCTTCCATTCTGTTGAAGTAATTTCGAGGTAGGAGTTTTCATGTTCTGTTATAAATGGCATATTACGCTTCGTAGCTTCAACCAGGAATCTTTTAACGTTAAATTGTTCTTTATCCCCATCCCAATAAACAGCACTTATTGGTTTTTCAGTATTTAGTTTTTCAATATGAATCATTTCCTCACTGAAGTGTGTCGAAAGGTCAAAACCAAGAAGCTTATAGGTTCCATCGGAATTTATAGTTAGTATTTGGTCTTCCCCTTTAAATTCTCCGAGTAGTTGTCCTCGCTGATCGGTGTTCAATCTTCTTACGGTATCGTCATACCAAATTTTACGTGCTGCGAGTGTACTTACGCCAACTTCCTTTAAAATAACTTTTTTAACAAGGTACTTTGAAAGAATATTTCCTTGTGTGGTTCGAGCTTTGATTCCCAATTGGCTAAAATCGTAATCAAAATTAAATTTCTTAATTCCTGGAATAGGTTTAAGGTTTACATTAACGATTTCTGCTTCGCCATTTGGGTTTGCGGTAAAGTAAAGTATTTTGGAACCAGGATTTCCTTTGGTGATATTGTATTCTTTATCTCGAGTAATGGAGTTAACACAAAAACGTTTAACCATTACTTTTCCTTTTCTACCATCTTGATAAATTGCGTTGTATACTGTTCGGGTATCACCTTTCTTCCAAACGCTGACATGTATGATGTTCTTTCCAAAGAAAGCCTTATTTTGAATTTTTGAAACCATCATTGTGCCATCTTTAGTGAAAACAATAATATTATCAATATCAGAGCAATCCGCGACAAACTCGTCTTTTTTCATTCCGAAACCTGCAAAACCTTCTTCTCGATTAACAAATAGTTTTTGATTAGCAACAACTACTTTTGTTGCTACTATGTTCTCAAAAGTTCTGATTTCAGTTTTTCGTTTCTTTTCTGCCCCGTATTTTTTCTTTAGACTTTTAAAGTAGTTGACGGCGTAATCAATAATATTGTCTAAATCATGTTTGATTTGGGTAATTTCATCCTCAATTCTCTTTATAGCCTCATCAGCCTTGAATGAATCGAATTTTGAAATACGCTTAATTTTAATTTCTGTTAATCTTACAATATCCTCCTCGGTAATATCCCGCTGAAACATTTTTTTATAGGGTTTTAATCCCTTATCAATCGCGATAATTACTGCTTCCCAAGTTTCACATTCTTCAATATCTCGATAAATCCTTTTTTCGATAAATATTTTTTCCAATGAGCTAAAATGCCACTGTTCATTTAACTCACCTAAACGAATATTAAGTTCATTAATTAGGAGGTTTTTAGTGCTTTCAGTATTTCTTTTTAGAATTTCAGAAACACCAATAAAAAGAGGCCTTTCTTCTGATATTATTCCTGAGTTTGGAGAAATACTGGTTTCACAATCTGTGAATGCATATAACGCATCAATCATTTTATCCGGGGATATATTAGGTCCCAAGTGAATAATTATTTCAACGTTAGCAGATGTGTTGTCTTCAACTTTTTTAATTTTTATTTTTCCTTTATCATTCGCTCTAAGAATACTGTCTATCAATGATCCAGTTGTGGAGCCAAAGGGTATCTCTGTAATAATAAGCGTTTTTTTATCAGCCTTATTTATTTTTGCTCTGCATCGAATTTTACCACCACGCAAACCATCATTATAGTTACTTACATCAATCATTCCAGCCGTAGGGAAATCAGGATAAATAATCATGTTTCTACCTCTTAAACGGGCGATTGAAGCATCGATTAATTCATTGAAGTTGTGAGGAAGGATTTTACACGATAAGCCAACAGCTATTCCTTCAACACCTTGTGCTAATAGAAGCGGGAATTTAACAGGAAGAGTTTCCGGTTCCTTATTTCTTCCATCATAAGAGTCTCTCCATTTTGTTGTTTTGGGATTAAAAATGACCTCAAGCGCAAATTTAGTTAGTCGAGCCTCAATATAACGAGCGGCAGCAGCGCGGTCGCCCGTTAATACATTACCCCAGTTTCCTTGGGTGTCAATTAACAAATCTTTCTGACCAATGTGTACCATAGCATCAGTGATACTCATATCCCCATGGGGATGGTATTTCATTGTGTTTCCTACTACATTAGCAACTTTATTGTACCTGCCGTCTTCCATTTCTTTCATGGAGTGAAGGATGCGGCGTTGAACAGGTTTTAGTCCATCATTTAGATGAGGAACGGCTCTTTCAAGAATTACATAGGAAGCATAATCTAAAAACCATTCTTTATAAAAACCAGAAATAAGGGTAGTATCACCTAATTCAGAGGTTTCAGCATCTTCACCCATTTCTTCGTTTTTATTAAAATTCAGGTTTTCTTCTGAATTGTCCTCGTTAATTGTGCTGTCCTCACTCATTGTTTTAACTAATTATGCGGCTTCTTCTTTATTTTCTTTACCAAGTATTTCAGCAAGATCTTCTTCAACCTTTAAATTGTCAATAATAAAATCTTGACGTTCTTTGGTGTTTTTACCCATGTAAAAAGTAAGCATGTCATCAATTTTGGAGTCTTTGCCTATTACAATAGGGTCTAGCCGTATCGAATCCGGTTTTATAAATGCTTCAAATTCGTCCGGGCTAATTTCACCCAGTCCTTTGAATCTAGTTATTTCAGGTTTTTTCCCTAATTCATTAATGGCTTTTAAGCGTTCTGCATCAGAGTAGCAATAACGTGTTTCTTTTTTATTACGCACTCTAAACAAAGGTGTTTGTAGAATATATAGGTGGCCTTTTTGAATTACTTCAGGAAAAAATTGAAGAAAGAATGTTATGAGCAATAGTCGAATATGCATTCCATCAACATCTGCGTCTGTTGCGATTACAATTTTTTGATACCTCAAATCATCTACACTTTCTTCGATATTTAATGCAGCCTGTAAAAGGTTGAATTCTTCATTTTCATAAACCACTTTTTTGGTAAGACCGTAGCTATTTAATGGTTTCCCTCGCAAGCTAAATACAGCTTGTGTATTTGCATTTCGTGATTTAGTAATTGAACCGGATGCAGAATCTCCCTCTGTAATAAAGAGCATTGTGTTTTTTGAATCCTCTTTTCCGTCTTGTGCGTGTATCCTGCAGTCCCTTAGTTTTTTGTTGTGAAGAGATGCTTTTTTGATCTTTCTCTGGCTAGTTTTCTTATACCGGAAAGCTCTTTTCTTTCTTTTTCTGCCTGCTGGATTTTGCGCAGTATTTTGTCAGCGGTTTCTTGGTTTTTATGCAAATAGTTGTCCAGTTCTTTTTTCATGAAATCACCAACAAAAGCCTTCATGGATTGACCTCCTGCCTCAACTTCATTAGAACCTAGTTTTGTTTTTGTTTGCGATTCAAAAACAGGTTCCATGACTTTTACAGAGATAGCTGCAACAATACTCTGGCGAACATCCTGAGCATCGAAGTTTTTCCCATAGTATTCTCGTATAGTTCTTACTACTGATTCTCTAAAGGCCCCTTGATGAGTTCCTCCTTGAGTAGTGTGCTGTCCGTTAACAAAAGAATAGTACTCCTCTCCGTATTTTTTAGCGTGTGTTAACGCCACTTCAATGTCGTGTCCTTTTAAGTGAATGGTAGGGTATAGTGCGTCTGCAGAAAGGTTGGATTCTAACAAATCTTTTAAACCATTTTCACTTTGAAACTTTTCCCCATTAAAATTTATGGTTAAACCAGGGTTTAAGTAAACATAATTCCATAGCAAGGTTTCCACGTGCTGCGTATGGTACTTATATTTCTTGAATATTTTTTCGTCAGCAATAAAGCTTGTTTTCGTTCCTTTTCGATTCGATGATTCAGTGATTTTTTGATCTTCGGTAATTTCGCCATTTTCAAATACGACCACTTTTTGTTTCCCTTCTCTACAGGAGATGACTTCAAACCAGGTGGATAAAGCATTAACAGCTTTCGTTCCAACACCATTCAAACCTACCGATTTTTTAAATGCCCTTGAATCGTATTTACCTCCAGTGTTTATTTTAGAAACACAGTCCACTACTTTACCCAAGGGAATACCTCGTCCATAATCACGAACAGTTACCTTGTGATCACGGATCTTAATATCAATTACTTTCCCATTACCCATAACAAACTCATCAATTGAGTTGTCAAGGACTTCTTTTAAAAGGATGTAAATACCATCATCTGGTTGAGTACCATCGCCAAGCTTACCAATATACATCCCTGGACGCAATCGGATGTGTTCTTTCCAATCGAGTGATCGGATATTATCCTCAGTATATTCAGCCATACAAAATCGGATTTACGAGTGACTTATAAATTTAACCAAAAACCAGTGAATATAGGGTTTTAGAGCTCTGTATTTATTAACATTTTTGGTGTTATATATTAAATTTCAATAAAAAAAGTGAATTTTCGTTCAGAATATTCGTTTTTACTTGGGCATGTTGAATTAATTATGGTTGTCTAGTATCTCGTTTTGTTTGTGTTTTTTCTTTCTGTATTCGAAAAAATAGAAGAGTATAGTTGCCAAGATTAGGCCAATCAGTACTCTTCCAAGCAATCCAAGAAAAATCAAACTCAAAAAGGAATCGCCGGGTGTTGTTTCAATTGCTATGAAGTCTCTATGAATTGAGGTTACAATGATTATAAATTTTTCAAACCAATAGTTAAAGCTAATTGATAAAAGAGTTAGAAAAATCCACCTTGTTTTTGGTTTCTTTCTTGAATAAAATAAAATAGAATAAAAGACCAGTGGGCTGAGAAGTTGAAAGTAAAAAACATATGAATATGGACTTACTATTTTTGTTCCTAAATTGAGGGCCGCAACTCTAAATGAAAATACAGCCCATATCAAGAAAACAAATGAGGTATACCAATAAAGAATTTTGTTACTTTCTTTGCTTTTAGTTTGGAAAATTAGTCTCAATAGAATAATAAAGAAAACAACCCAAGTGGCGGGAATGTGAAATAAATTCTTTGATATTATCCATACAGTATCCACGATTCAAAGAAAGTTAATTTTTCGCAATTCAAATCAATTCAGTTTTAAAAATCAGCTGTTATTAAGCGATGTTTTTAAATAATAATCGTCAATGTTTTTTTAAAACATAGAATATTTAGTACATCGAAACAAAAGCATAAAAAAACAGTAATAACCCTATTCAATATAACTTATTCACTAATTTTATTAGTAGATATAAAAAAGAGCGCACTATTGTATGAAAATTGATTTAGAGGCTGAAAAGAAAGAGATTTTAAAACGGTACAGAAAGCTTTTAAGATTAGCGAAAAAGTCACGTGATGACTTAGATAAAAAGCAAATAAGAAAAGCTTTTAATGTGGCTCTTGAAGCGCACAAAGAGATGCGTAGAAAATCTGGTGAGCCCTATATTTATCATCCAATAGCCGTTGCTCAAATTGTAGCTGAAGAAATGGGTTTGGGTACGGTTTCAATCGTTTCTGCTCTTCTACATGATACGGTCGAGGATACAGAAATCACTTTGGATGATATTGATAATATGTTCGGTCAAAAAGTGTGTCGAATTATTGATGGGTTAACAAAAATGAGTGGTGTGATTGACCATTCCGACCCTAACTACTCAATACAAGCGGAGAACTTTCGTAAGATGATGCTTTCATTATCGGAAGATATAAGAGTTATTTTAGTGAAGTTGGCAGATCGCTTGCACAATATGCGAACTATGGAATTTATGCCAAGAAATAAGCAATTAAAAATTTCATACGAAACACTTTTTATCTATGCTCCATTAGCTCACAGGCTGGGACTTAATTCTATAAAAACAGAATTGGAAAATTTAGCTTTTCAATATACAGAAACTGAACTTTTTAATGAGATAACCGCAAAACTTAAAGAAAATCAAAGAAGATTAACGCGCTATATTAACAAGTTTAGTTTGCCTATAATAAATACACTTACTGAAAAGGGGTATGATTTTGAAGTTGACGGAAGGCACAAGTCGCCTTATTCAATCTCTCAGAAAATGAAAAATAAAAATGTCCCTTTCGAAGAGGTGTATGATATTTTCGCATTGCGCATCATTTTAAAATCAACCCCAGATAAAGAAAAAGGAGATTGCTGGAATACGTATTCTGTTGTAACAGACATGTATACACCAAGACCCGACCGATTGAGAGATTGGGTTTCAACTCCAAAGGCTAATGGCTATGAAGCGTTACACACTACTGTCATGGGACCTGAAGGACGATGGGTTGAGGTCCAGATTCGAACTAGGCGAATGCATGAAATCGCTGAAAAAGGCTTAGCGGCCCATTGGAAATATAAAGCAAAGGGAAATGGAGTAGACAATAGTAACAATAATAAAGTTGATGAATGGATTAATAAGATTAGAAGTTTACTGGACAGTCCTCAAAATCAAGCTATTGATTTTATTGACGACGTAAAACTAAATTTATTTTCAGATGAGATATTTGTTTTTACACCCGTAGGGGATTTGAAAACTTTGCCTGCAGGAGCAACAGCTCTTGATTTTGCGTATGAAATTCATAGTAGGCTTGGGGATTCTTGTATCGGTGCTAAAGTAAATCATAAACTTGTTCCTTTGAATTATAAAATCAAGAGTGGGGAACAGCTTGAGGTGTTAACTTCTAAAAAACAAAAACCAAAGCTGGAGTGGTTTTTGTTACTACTGCTAAAGCAAAGCAAAGAATAAAAAACGGAGT
>JBJKXR010000021.1:0-33750 GCA_045561495.1 Flavobacteriales bacterium
ATATTGAATTCGCATTACCAAAACCTTCATATACATCGGATACTCTGGCACATTTAGTGGAGAAATATCCTGATTATAAATTCTCTTTAATCATGGGTGAAGACAACTTAACAAATCTTCACAAATGGAAAAATGCAGATTTTTTAGTTGATAACTACGATATTTATGTTTACCCAAGACCAGGTGCAAAACCTGGCAAATTTAAAAATGCATCTCGCATCCATATTCTAGAGGCACCTTTGATTGAAATAAGTGCTAGTTTCATTCGAAATGGCATCAAAGAAAAAAAAGACGTGTCTTGGTTCTTGCCTCCTGGTGGATGGAAATACATTGATGAAATGGGCTTTTACAAAAAATAAACTATGCACGTTTTTATTACTGGAGTAAGTTCAGGAATTGGATGGGGATTATCAAAATATTACCTATCTAAAGGACATCAAGTATATGGTTTGAGCAGAAGAGTTCCTGAAGATTTAATTCAAAACAAAAACTTCAATCATGTCATTTGTGATTTAACCAATTTTAAATCCATTCCCAAATCAATTTCAAAACTTTTATCACAAGTATCTAAAATTGATTTAGCGATTCTCAACGCCGGAATTCTAGGCCCTATAGCTTATATGAAAGAACAATCTTTAAGTGACTTAACAGACGTAATGAAAATCAATGTATGGGCAAACAAACCCATCATTGATGCGTTACTGGAAACTGTACCATATACAATAAAGGTGGTAGCTATATCATCAGGTGCAGCAATAAATGGAAACAAAGGTTGGGGCGGATATTCGATCTCTAAAGCAGCTCTTAATATGCTTATAAAATTGTATGCCTCGGAAAATGAGAAAACTGCTTTTTATTCCTTTGCACCGGGATTAATTGATACGCCTATGCAAGATTATTTGTGTGGTGATGAACTAAACGGTGCAGAATTCCCCTCAGCTCAAAAATTAAAAGAAGCACGTTATACCTCAAATATGCCAACAGCAAAAGATGCGGGCGAAATTTTAGCAAAAGGGATTAATGAACTGGATAAACTAAAAACAGGAAGTTTTGCAGATATACGAAAAATGTAACCCCTATTTTTATTTTTCATTGAATACTGTTATTCAGAAACATTAGAATTCTTGTTGCATTACACCTCTTACAACTGACTATTTTCAAAAATGAAATACTCAATATTATTATCCTTAATAGCTTTAACAATTGTTTGTTTATCATGCAAAAAAGATGATGTAAATGAAAACAATAATGGAGAAACATATGATGAAAATTCAAGTCTTGAATGCTCCTATGAAAATGACAACATCTCAAAAACTGTTGATTGCAGCGTTCAACTAGATTTAGAGAGTGTTTTTTCAGAAACAACTTCCAATGATACTCGAATATTCACTGTAAACAATATCCCTTCTCATTTAGTTGGGGAATACCCCAACAATGCGAACCCTCACTCCATATTGGCTCAAGATGAAACTATAGAAATAGACTTAACACCTCAAGAGGCTGGAAGTTTAACTCCTTTACAAACTTCAAATGGTCCTGCTTATGCATTTGGGATTTGTTTAAACGGAGTAGAAATGGATCCAGTAGCTGCGGAACCATGGGGTAAAAACACATCCAATGAAAACTACGATTGGAATTTAGAAGCTACAACAAATAGCCTAGGGCTAGATTGCAGTAATGCTCACGTTCAACCTACTGGAGCCTACCATTATCATGGAACGCCAGTGAAATATATTGAAAGTTTAAATACTTCTGGAAATGAAATGGTTTTAATGGGTTGGGCTGCCGATGGATTTCCTGTGTATTATTCATTTGGTTACTCTACCGCTAATAATAATACAAGTGGAGTTAAAGCTCTTAAATCAAGCTACAGATTAAAATCAGGAAATAGACCTGGAGATGGGGTTTCAGCTCCATGTGGTGAATACAACGGGAAATATGTACAAGACTATGAATATATAGAAGAACAAGGTGATTTAGATGAAGCGAATGGAAGAACCGGAGTTACACCTGAGTTTCCAAATGGGACGTATTATTATGTTGTTACTGATGAGTTTCCAGGTATTCCACGCTATTTAGTTGGGACTCCTTCAAAGGATTTTAAGTTAGGACCGGGATAAAAAACAAAGCCCCTTCAAACTTGAAGGGGCTTACTATTTTTATTGTTTCTCACTTATGCATTCACTACTAATGAAGCTAAGGCTTCATTCAAAGTTGCACTAGGCTTCATTGCTGCCGAAGCTAAAGCATCATCAACAAAATAATAACCATCAATATCACAAGCTGAACCTTGAACAGCGTTTAACTCTTCAACAATCTTAGCTTCATTTGAATTTAGTTTTTCTGCAAGTGGAGCAAAGGCAGCAGCTAAATCTGCATCAACAGTTTGATTGGCAACTTCCTGAGCCCAATACAAAGCTAAATAGAAGTGAGAACCTCTGTTATCAATTTGTCCCAATCTTCTTGCTGGAGATTTATCGTTTTCTAGGAAAGTACCTGTTGCAGCATCTAGCGCATCAGCTAAAACTTTAGCTTTTCCATTATTATCCTTTTCTGATAAATGCTCTAAAGAAACCGCTAAAGCTAAGAACTCACCTAGTGAATCCCATCTTAAGTAGTTTTCTTCGTTGAACTGCTGTACGTGCTTCGGAGCAGACCCTCCAGCACCAGTTTCGAATAATCCTCCTCCATTCATTAATGGAACGATAGATAACATTTTAGCAGAAGTTCCTAATTCCAAAATTGGGAATAAATCTGTTAAATAGTCTCTTAATACGTTACCCGTAACCGCAATTGTATCTTCCCCATCCTTAACTCTTGCTAAAGTATATTTAGTTGCATCAGTGGGCGCTTTAATTAATATTTCCAATCCTTCCGTATTGAATTCAGGCAAATAAGCATTCACCTTTTTGATTAACTCAGCATCGTGCGCTCTATTTTCATCCAGCCAAAAAACAACTGGCCAACCTGTAGCTCTACCTCTATTTACCGCTAACTTTACCCAGTCTTTAATTGGAGCATCCTTAACCTGACACATTCTAAAAATATCACCTGCTTCAACTTCTTGAGAAAGCAATACGTTTCCGTTTGTATCCACTGCTTGGATAGTACCCGTTCCTTTTGCTTGGAACGTTTTATCGTGCGAACCATACTCTTCAGCTTTTTGAGCCATTAAACCTACATTAGGAGTAGTTCCCATTGTAGCTGGATCAAACGCACCATTTTCTTTACAAAAATCAATAGTTGCCTGATAAACCCCAGCATATGATCGATCTGGAATAACAGCTTTAGTATCTTGTTGGTTTCCTTCGGCATTCCACATCTGACCCGAAGTTCTTATCATTGCAGGCATAGAAGCATCAATAATCACATCAGAAGGAACGTGCAAGTTTGTAATTCCTTTGTCAGAATTAACCATAGCTAAGTCCGGAGCATTTTCGTATACTTCTTCAATAGCCGCTTCAATTTCAGCTTGTAATGGAGAGTTAGCAATCTTAGCGTAAACATCCCCTAAACCGTTCGTAATATCAACTCCTAATTTAGCAAACTCTTCACCGTATTTTTCAAATACTGGCGCGTAGAATACCTCAACACAAGCTCCAAAAATGATAGGGTCAGAAACCTTCATCATTGTCGCTTTCATATGTAATGAAAACAACACTCCTTCTTCTTTTGCAGCTTTAACTTCTTTCGCTAAGAAATCTTTTAAAGCAAGCATACTTAATCTTGATGAATCTAAAATTTCACCAGCTTGCAAAGGAGCCAATCCTTTTAATTCTTCTTTTGAACCATCAGCAGCAACAAACTCAATTTTAAACTCAGTTGCATCTGTAATAGTAGTAGACGTTTCTGAACCGTAGAAATCATTACCGCTCATAGATGCTACATGCGATTTCGAATCTTTTGACCATGCGCCCATTCTGTGTGGATTCTTCTTAGCGAAGTTTTTTACCGCCTTTGGTGCACGTCTGTCTGAATTCCCCTCTCTTAATACTGGATTTACAGCAGATCCTTTTACCTTATCGTATGTTGCTTTAATCTTCTTTTCTTCATCATTTGATGGAGATTCTGGATAATCTGGCAAAGCATAACCTTTTGCCTGTAATTCTGCGATAGCAGCTTTCAACTGTGGAATGGAAGCAGAAATATTCGGCAATTTAATGATATTAGCCTCTGGAGTTTTTGCTAATTCTCCTAATTCCGCTAAAGCATCACCAATACGCTGATCTGCTTTTATATATTCTGGGAAAAGTGCAATAATTCTCCCAGCTAGTGAGATATCTCTTGTTTCAACCTCAACTCCAGCAGTTTCAGTAAATGCCTTTACAATTGGTAAAAACGAATACGTTGCTAACGCTGGAGCTTCATCTGTTTTTGTGTAAATAATTTTGGAAGCCATAGTTGTTTTGTAATTACTTAATTAGGACGTCAAATATAGCTATTTATAACCATGTTTACTATCTAATTTTAAGTAATTCAGCCAGATTGAAATTAAAATTTGTACAGTAGTATTGAATCAATAAAAAAACCGAGATAGTAATACTACCTCGGTTTTCATATTAAGTGATTTGATTTAAAATTTTGCGTTGATTCCAAATTGAGCTATGGCTTTTGCAAGACCAACCTCACCATAAAACCCAATATTTTTAGTAACCATATACCTAGCTCCAAATGTAGTTTCAAATCCTAAAGGAATTAGAGCACCCATAACTGGTTCCGAATCTGGATCTGTAAGTGTTGATTGCCAAATAGCAGTTTTATAACCCATACCAATTCCCCAATATGGATCAAATTGTTCATAAGATCCAAAATGATAATTTAATCTTGCATTAGAGCTAATGCCTGTCCAGGAATACGACCCTGAACCATCATCATAAGTATAACCAGCCGATGCATAAGCTAGATTAAGACCAAAACCAATATTCTCAGAAACGCCATATTCGTATTTTACAAACATGGGACCTAATACTGAAAAACTTGCATTTGAAGATGAAGCTTTAATGAGTTTTTGAGTGATATTTTCAGTTCCATACCCAATTGAAACATTACTTTTTCCTTGCTCAAAGGCTTGAGCTTTTGAAATTGATGGTAAAAATACCATTCCACCCAAAAAAAGGGCAACGGTTAATTTTTTCATAATAGAATTAATTTAAATTTCACTTCCTCAGACAAGAAGTGTGCCAAGACACATTACTCCTATTAATACAAGACAACATTAAATCGATGCAGTTAACTTCTTTCTAAGAATCAATTAATTATACATTTGTAAGTAATTTTTTTAACTATTTATTTTATTAATCAAATGATTGCAATTATACCTGCTCGAGGAGGCTCCAAAGGTTTACCTGGTAAAAACATCAAACCTTTGTTGAATAAACCGTTGATTGCTTACACAATTGAAGCTGCCAAAAATTCAAAATACATTTCTAGGATAATTGTCTCGACAGATTGTGAGGAGATTTCTAAAACAGCTATAAAATACGGCGCAGAATGCCCCTATTTAAGACCCAAAGATTTAGCATCTGACTCAGCACTTTCAATTGACACGTATAAATACGTTATTAATAAACTCAATGAAGAAAGTGAACAAAAGGTCAATGATTTCATCGTTTTGCAACCTACATCACCACTTAGAGACACTGATGATATAGATAATGCTATATCTATGTTTTATAATAAACAAGCAGATTCCATAATAAGTTATACCCCTGAACGACATCCAATATCTTGGCATAAATATTTGGATTCAGAAAACAGGTTTGTGAATATCTTTGAAGAAGATTTAAAAAACAGGCAAGATTACAAGCACTCCTACTATCCAAATGGTGCCATATATATTTTTAAGTATTCCATCATCTTAGATAATACATACTACACAAAAAATAGTTTTGCCTATATCATGGAACGAAATAAATCAATTGATATCGACAGCATTGATGATTTTGAATATGCTGAATTTTTATTAGAGAAGGCGAAAAAGATCTGAGTTTCTTTTTTTAGAATAACTGGCACGTAAATAGCCCGTCAATATGGATATAAGTCTTCAACTGTAACAACTTTAACCTTACCAAATCGTTCTAAATCGGACAACAAACTGGGCTCACTCAAATCCGCTACAATAACAATAGAATATTGATTATTAGCTATATTTTCTATGTGAAATCGGACGATATCATCCAATGTTAAATCTTCCAAATCAGTATAAATCTGTTCATTTTTACTTTCTATAAAACCCAATTTTTGATTGGCCCAGAAGCTTGATAGTTTTGAAGCTCTTGTTGTTCGACTTGATGCCAACTGTTGCTTAATAGCTGAAATAGATTGAGAAAATTTAACAGTATCTTTTGGCATATTTTTCAGCACTTCCAACATGGATTCAATTGCTTCAACAGTTTTGTCAGTTTGACATCCTAAATAAGCATATGTGTATTGTGGCTTTGTTGTGTCTTTAGCGGTTGTGTGAACAGCAAAAGCCTGATAGGCAAGCGCTTTTTTCTCTCGAATTTCTTGGAAAACCACCGAAGACATACCTCCACCATAATACTCATTGAATACACTATTGGTAGCCAGCTCTTTATTATTAAAAGGTGTCCCTTTACTTAAAAATAAAATCTCACTCTTTTTCAAATCGTAATCTAAAACATATATTTCTGTTTGATTCATTGCTTTTCTCTCATAATCCATTTTTGAAGGCTCTAAAATTTCACCTTCTAAAAGCAGAGAATTAGAAATAACAGAATTGACTTGACCAACATTACTTTCCCCATAAAACAATACTTGAGGTTTAAAAGTAAATATGTGTTTGAAATCATAAAGCAATTCTCCAGATATTAATCCTTCCAATTTTTTGTTGGACAACTGGTCACTTAATGGGGATTCTTCACCATAAACAGCATAATTCTGCAAACCATTCCACAAAATACTCTTTGGATTATTCACAGCATTTTCTCTTAATTGAAGTGTTTTTTGAATTAATCCATCAGTCACCTCTTGGCTAGCCTTAATATTAAATATAATGTGATTTAACAATTGAAAACTTTTCTCTAACTGAGAGGTTAAGCCACTTAAATTAATTGAAGTTTCTTTTTGTCCAACAGATATAGAATAGGACATCCCAATTTTATACATTTCTTGAGATAATTCAGCGGATGAATAGGCAGAGGTGCCTAATAATTTGGCTTGCTGAACAGCCAAACTTAATTTTGGATTGTGATAAGAACCAATTGGATATATAAACTTTAATGAGAAAAGTTCATCGTTTTCATTTTTACAGTAATGCAATTTAACATCTTTTTTAATGGATGTAATATCAATTTCCTTTTTGAAGTCTATGAAACTTGGCTCAATAGGTTTGGGATTATTATTAGAAATAAATTCTTTTAAAAATTCAGATTGATTGGTTTTTGGAATATCAAGAGGTGTTATTTCTGGTTTTGGCACTTTTTGTCGCTCAAGTTTATCGTCTGTTTTTTCCTTGTATACTAAAACATAATTATTTTGATAAACTGGTCCATTTACAAAATCGATAACTTCTTGTTTTGAAATCGCAGATAACACCTCTATTTCATTTACTTTATCCTCCCATTCCAACCCATGCACAAAAACCTCGTTTATAGCAGCAACTCTATTTCGGTTACTTTTAAGCCCCTTCAACTCACTTAACTTAAAATCGTTTATTATTGCAGGCATTAACCAATCTGGAAAATCTCCTTTTTTAACAATTTCTAATTGCTCTAAAATTAAATTTCTGAGCTCCTTAAGGGTTTGCCCTTTAGTAGGAGAACCCCCTAGAATATGATAGGAATAATCTGTATTAATTGTAATTCCAGAATATACTCCAACTGCTTTTTGCTTTTGATTAATATTCAAATCCATTAAGCCAGCTTTAGAATTATTCAAAATCATATCCACCATCGTTGCCAAATACACTTCTCTTTCGCCCGATTTTGGCAATCGATATGCCATTAAAACACTTGAAGCATCAGGTGCCTGAATGGTTCGCTCAATTGGACTTGCAAGAGGTTCTTCTGCTTCAAATATATATTCATTAACTGGTGAAGGTTCAAACCCTCCAAAATATGTATCAATTTTAAAAATTGCAGAATCCGGATTAAAATCACCACTCAATATAATAGCCATGTTGTTGGGTACATAATAGTGTTTAAAAAACTTTTCAATTTCAATAATAGATGGATTTTTTAAATGCTCAATAGTTCCTATGGTTGTTTGTAATCCATAATTGTGTTTTTTAAACAATTCACTTAACAATAGATAATATTGTTGACGCCAATGATTATCCTGTGAAATGTTTTTTTCTTCATAAACAGCCTCTAACTCGGTGTGAAAAAGTCGTATTACAGGCTCTCTGTATCTTTCCGATTCTATTTTCAACCAGTTTTCCAACTGATTAGAGGGAATATTTGTGATATAAGCCGTATTGTCATTACTAGTATATGCATTGGTGCCTGTTGCTCCTATTATTGAGTGTGCTTGGTCGAGTTCACTCAAACACGCATATTTTGAAGCTATTGCAGAAATTGAATCGATACGATTGTAAATGGAATCTCTTTCAAATTCATCACTGGTCAAACGATATTGTTCATACAGTTGTTTTATTTTGTCCAGTTCTATTTTTTCTTTTGTATAATCAATGGTCCCTAGCTTAGAAGTACCTTTAAAAAGAAGATGCTCTAAATAGTGAGCCAATCCAGTAGCATTAGAAGGATCATTTTTCCCCCCCGCCCTTACACAAACCTGAGTCTGAATTCTGGGATTTTCTTTGTTTACTGTTAAAAATACTTTTAATCCATTTTTAAGTGTATATTCTTTAACCTTTAAGGGATCTCCATCTACTACTTTAGGGTTAAAAACTCTATATTTTAAGGGGTCTCTTTCGCCTTCTTCAACTCGAATTGGGTTTTGAACATCAAACTTTTTAGCAACGCATGCGGATAAGAATACAATTACTAAAAACGGAAGAATATATTTCATATGAATTATTTTGTTTTTATAAAGCTCTGAGTATAAACACCTGTTTGAGTGTGCAATTTCAATAGATATTGACCTGGTTCCAATGCCCCTATTTTTATTGCTGTCATATCTTTCAGGTCTTGTGCAATAACTAAACGACCATTTATATCAAATATTTGAACCGCTGGGTTTATCCAGTTATCATCAAACTCAATAAACAACTGATTTACAGCAGGGTTGGGAAAAATATTTAAATTACCCTTAGAAATTTCTTTCACTCCTATTGTACCGGTACCTTTTATAAGTATATCGTCTAAAATTATCCCGTTATTATCATAAGAATCGTGAACAAAAGCAATTTGAATGTATCCATTATACTCATCCAAACTCAGTTCAAACTCTTGCATAAAAGGATGTTGCCGTGTTGAATCAGTTTCCCCCAATTCATTGGTGTCTGGTAGGGTATATTCGACATGATCAACACCGTCTTCAGGGACGAAACCAAAGTCCCTTTCCAGTTCAGCTAATGAAGTAATTGTTGATAATGGACTAGAGATAGAAACATCCAATTCTTTCATAACAAAATCATAATCTATCGTTTGAAAAGGCACATTTTCAGGAGTATTTGACCCCCCCTCTAAAATATACACTTTATATCCATCCTGATATCTTGGGCCTTGAAGTGGCATTGATTTCCAAAATAACCTACCAGTATTATCCTTCATAAATACGGGTGGAGTCATTAATACAGTAGCTGCCCTATTTGGATTTTCGAACCAAGAAAAAGAGCGTAAACCAATATTTGTTGTTGTATCATAAGTAACCACATCGTCTTCAATTATAGTATCTATAAAATCTGTGTATGGAATAATGTGCCAATTTCTCCAAATTTGATCATCATACCATATATAGGAACTCATATCATCGGTAATCACATTTGCAATAGCTCTCATATCCGAACGTGTTTTCCAACCTTGATAATCAACATTAACTTTGTTGGTTTCCCCCAATTGAAAATAGGAATTAGAATCAATCGCTAAAAAAGAAAAGTCATTGAATAGTAGAGTATCATCCTGAGCATTCCCGCAGAAAAATATAATGGATAAAATAACAAGGAATTTAAATTTCATTTCAGAATATATAATTTATAAAGTTAAAATTTATTCACTAACATAAAAGACGAAGCCCAACCTATTATGGTTGGGCTTCAAAAAAATGTTTCAATTGAAATTATTCTCCAACAGCAATAGCCTTCATATCCGCCATTTCAGCTCTTAAATAAATTCCTATTTCTTCAACTGGATGATTTCTAATTGCATCATTAACAGCAACTAAAGTTCTGTTATCAACAGCGTTAGATAATCCCTCATCGTATTTTTTACCAATTACATTTAAGTCAATCTTAGCCATAAAATCCTCTAACAAAGGTTTACAAGCGTGATCAAATAAATAACAACCATATTCTGCCGTATCAGAAATTACAGAATTCATTTCATATAATTTCTTTCTCGCAATTGTATTTGCAATTAAAGGTGTTTCATGCAAAGATTCATAGTAAGCAGACTCATCAATAATCCCAGCATTAATCATTGCTTCAAACGCCAATTCAACACCAGCTTTAACCATAGCCACCATTACAACTCCATTGTCATAAAATTCTTGTTCTGAAATTTCAACATCACCAGCTGGAGTTTTTTCAAAGTTAGTTTCTCCTGTTGCAGCTCTCCATCCCAATAAGTTTTTATCATCGTTCGCCCAGTCTTCCATCATTGTACTAGAGAAAACTCCGGTAAAGATGTCATCCATATGCTTATCAAACAATGGCTTCATAATTTCTTTCAACTCTTCCGCTAATTCAAAAGCTTTGATTTTAGAAGGATTCGATAATCGATCCATCATATTGGTAATTCCACCTTGCTTTAATCCTTCTGTAATAGCTTCCCATCCAAACTGAATTAATTTTGAAGCATATCCAGCATCAATTCCACCGGCAACCATTTTATCAAAACACAAAATAGATCCAGTTTGTAATAATCCACACAGAATAGTTTGCTCTCCCATTAGGTCTGACTTAACCTCAGCAACGAAAGATGATTTTAAACATCCAGCTCTATGACCACCTGTACCAACAGCATAAGCCTTAGCGTAATCCCATCCTTTTCCTTCTGGGTCATTCTCAGGGTGAACAGCTATTAAAGTTGGGACACCGAAACCTCTTTTATACTCTTCTCTTACTTCAGAACCAGGACATTTTGGAGCAACCATTACTACCGTAATATCCTCTCTAACTTGCATTCCTTCCTCAACAATATTAAAACCATGAGAGTAAGCTAAAGCAGATCCTTGTTTCATTAAAGGCATTAATGCAGTAACTACACTTGTGTGTTGTTTATCTGGCGTTAAATTAATTACTAAATCAGCGCTTGGAATTAATTCCTCGTACGTTCCAACAGTGAAACCGTTTTCAGAAGCATTTAAATAAGATTGTCTTTTTTGTTCAATTGCAGATGCTCTAAGTGCATAAGAAATATCTAATCCGCTATCTTTCATATTCAACCCTTGGTTTAAACCTTGAGCACCACATCCAACAATAACGATTTTTTTCCCTTTAAGTGCATTTACACCATCCGTAAATTGAGTTCCATCCATGAACTCGCACTGACCCATTGCTTCTAATTTTTGAGCATGAGACAACGTATTAAAATAATTAGCCATATCTAAACTAGTTTTATTGCTTTTTAAGATTGCAAATGTCCACTTTTTTAGGGACATACAGAAAAATTTCACCCAATTATTAAGATTCTCCCCTGTATTTGTTAATCAACTTTGCCACAATTCCCGTCCACCCTGTTTGGTGAGATGCACCAACTCCTCTTGAGTTGTCGCCATGGAAATATTCATAAAACAAAATATTATCTTTAAAATGAGGGTCTTGATAAAGAGTATTGCCTTCATTTACCGGCCTGTTGCCTTGTTCGTTTGTTGTGAAAATACTGATTAAACGATTTGAAATCTCATCTGCAATCTGACCCAAATTCAATTTATTGCCCGAATTCGAAGGGAATTCTAATTTCAAATCATCTCCATAATATTTATAATATTCACGAAGTGACTCAATTAACAAATAGTTGGTTGGAAACCAAACTGGACCTCTCCAATTGGAATTACCTCCAAACATTGATGTATTGGATTCACCAGGTTCATAATTAATACTATAATCCTCTCCTTCAACAGATATAGAATAAGGCTTTTCATGTCTTTTGGATAACGATCTTATTCCACCCGGTGAAAGGAATTCTGATTCATCCAAAACATGCTGCAACAATCGAACTAATCTTTCTTTTGGAATGAGCGAGAACAGAATGTCTTCATTTTCCTTAAAATCTTCTACAACTAGATATTTATTTTTATTGGATCGATTTCTTCGAAACCATTTTAATCGCTTCATAAAATCTGGAATATCACTTAACGTCTCTTTATGAATAAGTGATACGGCATAAATTGGCATAAGTCCAACCAATGAATGTGTTTTTAAAGGAATAAATCGCTCTCCTGGTAATAATAAAAGGTCGTAAAAAAACCCTTCTTCCTCATCCCATCGCCCTACCCATTTATTATCATTTCTGTTTAAAGATTCTGATATGTACACAAAATGTTCGTAAAACTTAGTTGCTACATCTTCAAATGCTTTATCATACTCACAAATCTTAATGGCCATCTTCATCATATTTAATGAAAACATAGCCATCCAAGAGGTTCCGTCAGCTTGCTCCAAAATCCCACCTCCTGGTAATTTATTGGATCTATCAAAAACCCCAATATTATCCAAGCCTAAAAATCCTCCCTCAAAAACATTCTTTCTTCTAGAATCTTTTTGATTTACCCACCAAGTAAAATTGATACTCAATTTTTGAAAAATTCGTTTCAAAAAATTAACATCCGCTCGTCCAAAATGCTTTTTCTCGGTTTCATAAACCTTTAAAGCTGCCCAAGCGTGAACTGGAGGGTTCACGTCTCCAAAAGCCCATTCATAAGCAGGTATCTGACCGTTTGGATGCATATACCACTCTCGGGTTAATGTAATCAGTTGATTCTTTGCAAAATCAGGATCAATCATTGCTATTGGAACACAATGAAATGCTGTATCCCAAGCCGCATACCAAGGATATTCCCATTTATCTGGCATGGATAAGATATCTTCATTATGCAAATGACGCCACTGTGAATTTCTTCCGTTTTTTCTATCTTCAGGAGGGGCTGGATGGACTTTATCGCCATCTAACCATTGCTGAACATCAAAATTATAGTATTGTTTTGACCACAACATACCAGCAAATGCTTGACGTTGAATATTGGCCATATCAGGAGAAGCTGAATCAGGAATAAAATAATTATAAAATTCATTTGCTTCTTGAATCCTTTCATGAAAAACAGTTTCAAAATTATCTACGAAAGGATTTTCCTCTTTTTCTTTATTTGTAAGCAATAATTTAAATACAACTTCACCCTTTGCAGCAACTTCTCTCTTGTAGTAAGGCGCAAATTTTGTTCCCGAATTTACTCCGTCAAAAACAGTTAAGTCCTCATCTTGAATAATCGCCTTATGAAATAAGTCTTTAACGTATACATCCTTATTTTTTGTATTGAAAATACGTTCTGAATTCGTTTTGTTGTTTGTGAACAAATATTTATCGGGCTTTTCAAAATACAAAAAATAATTTCCAGCTTTTTCATGTGAGGCTTTCACGCCTCCATAATCTTCATGGTTAATATTCAGTTTTGATATGGTTGGGATTTTATCAACAACGCCAAAATCCCATAAATTACGAAACCATAAATTCGGAACCATAACCAAATCTGCAGGATTATTAGCCCTATTCTTAACCGTTATTTTTATACAAATCTCTTCAGGGCCTTTTTTAGCATATTCAATAAAAACATCAAAATACTTATTCCCTTCAAAAATACCCGTATCGGTTAATTCATATTCTCTCTGATTTTTTGTTCTTTTTTGACTTTCACGTAAAAGTCTTCCGTATGGAAATTTTGCATGAGGATACTTATACAAGTACTTCATATAAGAATGAGATGGTGTATTGTCTAAATAATAATACAATTCCTTAACATCCTCTCCGTGATTTCCATCCTCTCCTGTTAACCCATACAATCGTTCCTTGAGGATATCATCATTGCCATTCCAAATTCCTAAGGAAAAACATAAATTTTGACGCTTATCAGAAATCCCGGCTATTCCATCTTCTCCCCACCTGTAGGCTCTTGAGCGCGCATGATCATGCGGAAAGTAACTCCAAGCAGATCCATTCTTACTATAATCCTCTCGAACAGTTCCCCACTGCCGCTCACTTAAATAAGGGCCCCAGTTTCTCCAAGTTTGATTGCCTCTTTCATCGCGTTCTTCCAGTCTTTTTTCTTCAATCCATTTCATAATAAAGAGTTGGGCTTCAAAAATATTTTTTTTATTCTTGTTTATACGGTGAAAAGAGACTTAAAAGTTATTAATTTTTAAAAAAAACACATAAAAAAACCTCACCATTGAATGATGAGGTTTTTCACACAATTAATTCTATTTAAACATTTGCAGACTTAACAGTTTTGATAATTCTTGCAGCAATTTTATAAGGATCACCATTAGAAGCAGGTCTTCTGTCTTCTAACCATCCTTTCCATCCTTTTTCCAACAGTTATAATAGGAATTCTGATTGAGGCTCCTCTATCTGAAACTCCATAAGAGAAGTCATTAATAGAAGCTGTTTCATGCAAACCAGTTAATCTCTGGTCATTAAATGCACCATAAACGTCAATATGCTCCTTGGTTACAGGTCTGAACGCCTCACAAATTTTCTCGTACGTTTCTTTAGAACCACATGTTCTTAAAGTTGTATTTGAGAAATTAGCATGCATACCAGAACCATTCCAATCTCCTTTTACTGGTTTTGGATGATATTCTATATAATATCCATATGCTTCAGTTAATCTATCTAACAAATATCTAGCAATCCATATTTCATCACCAGCTTGTTTGGCACCTTTAGCGAACAATTGAAATTCCCATTGTCCAGAAGCAACCTCTTGGTTAATTCCTTCGAAGTTAAGACCAGCTTCAATACATAAATCAGCATGCTCTTCAACTAAATCCCTTCCGTAAGTGTTTTTTCCACCTACTGAGCAATAGTATAATCCTTGTGGTCCAGGATAACCTCCAACAGGGAATCCTAAAGGTAAACCTGTTTTGGTATCCATAATAAAATATTCCTGTTCAAACCCAAACCAGAAATCGTTATCAGAATCATCAATGGTTGCTCTACCATTGGATTCGTGAGCTGTCCCGTCTGCATTAAAAACCTCTGTCATAACTAAATAACCATTCACTCTTGCAGGGTCTGGGTAAATTGCTACTGGTTTTAAGATACAGTCAGATGATCCTCCTTCAGCTTGTAAAGTGGAAGAACCGTCGAATGACCAGTCACCTAATTCTGCTAAAGTTCCTTGGAAGTTTTCGTGCTCCTCAACTTTAGTTTTTGATCTCATGTTCTGGGTTGGCTTATAACCATCCAACCAGATGTACTCTAACTTAATTTTTGCCATTTGATAAACAATATAATTGGTTGAAATATTCGATTTTAAGGATGCAAATGTACTATTTTTTCTTTAAAGTCCATGAAATTTATAAAGATTACAAAATAGATTTGAACATATCGACTACTTTTAATGTTGCTCCTTTATTATTTTCAATATACTTTTCGACCTTTTCCTTAACTGTATTTCTTAATTGCTTTGAATCTAAATAAAGCTCTAACTTTTTATTAAAATTTGCTGAATTAACTAGCGAACCTAAATCAAGTTGAACGATTTTTTGTGCTTCTGCAAATTTCATATAATTCTTAGGGCCAAACAAAACCGGGATACCATAAGAAAGTGGCTCCAAGGTATTGTGAATACCATGATTAAAACCACCACCAATATAGGCAACATCTGCATATCTATATATATACTTTAACACTCCAATGGAATCGATAATAATTACATCTGTAAGTTCATCCGAAACGGTATACAATGAAACAGTATACTCAATACTATTTTCTAAATCTACAATTCCTTTTTTATCAACTTCATGAGGCGCTATAATATATTGATATTTAGAGGAATGCTTGTTAATGAAAGAAACTAATAAACTATGATCCCCTTTCCAAGTACTGCCAAACACAACAACTGGACGGCCATCTAATACCTTTTCAATTTTATGTTCAACCCATTTTTCTTTTGCCGTTAACAAAACACTATCTATGCGTGTATCTCCTGCAACTGTAGCATTATGAATTCCATGTGAGGACAATATCAATTTGGATTCTTGATTTTGAACAAAAAAATGGTTGACTCTTTTAAAAATATTCAACATCCAATTGCTTTTGAAATAAAACTGTCCCCTTCTAAATAATGAAGACACATATATTATGGGTATATTTTGATTTTGCAACTCATTTAAGTAATTGAACCAGAATTCATACTTTATGAAAACGGCAACTTTAATACTGATTTTTGATAAAAAGCGACGAGCATTTTCCGGGGTATCAAAGGGCAAATAAAGTACTAAGTCAGCGTATTTGTAGTCTTTTTTAATTTCATAACCTGATGGAGAGAAAAAAGTAATTAATACTTTTTGATTGGGGTATTGGGATTTTAATGATTCAATCAATGGACGTCCTTGCTCAAATTCACCAAGAGAGGCCACATGAAACCAAATGAACGCTTCTGAATCAACATTTTCGAGAATTTCCCAAGTAGAAACATGTCCGTCTACTATTTTTCTGGTTTTCCCGTTTAAAAAAGAATAAACTTTAACCAAAAAAGAAAAGAAATATATACCAACAGTGTATATTTGCTGCATTTAACAAATATACCAACTTTAGAGCTCAATTAGACATGGACAACATCCAAATGGTAGATTTAAAAACTCAATATTTAAAAATTGAGAACGAAATAGACGACGCTATTAAAGAGGTTATTTTAGATTCTTCCTTTATTAATGGGCCTTCGGTTAAAAAATTCACATCCCAACTTGAAGAATACTTAGATGTTAAACATGTAATCCCTTGTGGTAATGGGACTGATGCTCTTCAAATTGCTCTCATGTCTCTTGATTTAAAACCAGGTGATGAAGTCATAACAAGTACTTTCTCATTCATTTCCACTGCAGAAGTAATTGCCCTACTTAAATTAAAACCTGTTTTCGTTGACATCGATACCAAAAACTTTAATCTTATTCCCTCTGAAATTGAAAAAGTCATTACAAGCAAAACAAAAGCGATAATACCCGTTCATCTATTTGGTCAATGCGCTCCCATGGAGAATATATTGACAATAGCAAAAAAACCACAATCTTTTTATAATCGAAGATACAGCTCAAGCCCTAGGCGCTGATTATATTTTTAGTGATGGTTCAAATAAAAAAGCTGGTACGATTGGCACTATTGGTACAACTTCCTTTTTTCCTTCTAAAAATTTAGGTTGCTATGGCGACGGTGGTGCAATTTTGACCAATAACTCAAAATTGGCAGAAAAAATGAAGATGATTTGCAACCATGGAAGCAAACAAAAATACAACCATGAAATTGTTGGTATTAATTCAAGATTAGATTCTATCCAAGCTGCTATACTTAGTGTAAAACTAAAGAGATTAAAATCATACGCATCTCTAAGATATGAATCGGCTAAGTTGTACTCTGAGGCATTACAAAATATAAACTGGATAGAAACCCCATATGAAGAACCCTATTCGCAACATGTTTATCATCAATACACAGTAAAGGTCCTTAACAACAAAAGAGATGAGTTAAAAGAACATTTAAATGCTTTAAATATTCCCTCAACTATATATTATCCTAAGTCATTTCATAAACAACTTGCCTTTGAAAATAGTAAGGATGGAAGCTTTCCTAATTCCAATGATTTAGAATCAAAAGTTTTATCTTTACCCATGCATACAGAATTGAACAAAGAGACTATTTTACACATCGTTAATTCAATTAAATCCTTTAAATGAAAATATCAATAATAGGAACAGGTTATGTAGGTTTAGTTTCAGGAACATGCTTCGCTGAAACGGGAAATCAAGTCATTTGTGTAGACATAGATGAAAACAAATTGCAAAGACTAAGAGATGGCAAAGTACCAATATACGAACCTCAATTAGATGTTTTGTTTGAAAGAAATATTAGACAAGGAAGGCTTAAATTCACCAATTCATTAAAAGAAGCTGTTGACCAAACCGATTTAATTTTTCTAGCACTGCCCACTCCACCAGGTGAAGATGGGAGCGCTGACCTGAGCTATGTTTTAAATGTTGCTAAAGAGCTTGGAGAAATTATCTCAGAATACAAAGTGATAGTTGATAAAAGCACTGTGCCTGTTGGAACCGCAGAAAAAGTAAATGCTGCTATACAAGAAAATGCTAAAGTAGACTTTGATGTAGTATCTAATCCTGAATTTCTTCGAGAAGGTTTTGCCGTTGAGGACTTCCTTAAACCTGACAGAGTTGTTATCGGCACTTCATCCGAAAGAGCTAGAAAAGTTATGGAGGAATTGTATCGACCTTTTGTAAGACAAGGAAATCCAATCCTATTTATGGATGAAAAATCTGCTGAACTTACAAAATATGCTGCCAACTCCTTTTTAGCAACAAAAATTTCATTTATGAATGAGATTGCAAACATATGTGAATTATTAGGGGCAGATGTTGATAAAGTTCGAATTGGAATTGGATCGGATACTCGAATTGGGAAAAGATTCTTGTTTCCAGGAATTGGTTACGGAGGAAGTTGCTTTCCGAAAGATGTTAAAGCCTTGATACGTTCCTCAAAACAAGAAGGCTATGATTTTAAAATATTGAATTCGGTTGAGGAAGTAAATTCGACACAAAAAACAATCATTGTACGTAAAATAAAAAACTATTTCGGAAATGACTTAAGCGGCAAAAAAATTGCCCTATGGGGACTTGCATTCAAACCCGACACCGATGATATTAGAGAGGCTCCTTCAAGATATATAATTGATGAATTAATTGAAGCTGGTGCGGAAATTAGTGCCTTTGATCCTGAAGCAATGGATAATATTAAACGTATATATGCTAACAAAATTAGTTATGGTGCAAATGAATATGAAGTTTTGGAAAATGCTGACGCACTATTAATTGCAACCGAATGGGGAGTTTTTAGAAACCCAGATTTCAGCAGAGTTACCCAACTATTGAAAAACAAAGTGATTTTTGACGGGAGAAACTTATACGACCTTGAAAAAATGACTTCTCTAGGATACAGATACTACAGCATTGGTCGAAAAGAGATTTAAGTTTCACAAAAAGTATACAAATGAAAAAAACATTAATTACTGGTGCGGCAGGATTTTTAGGATCACACTTAGTAAATAAATTTTTAAATGAAGGTCATTATGTTATTGGAATGGATAACTTAATCACTGGAAATTTAAAAAATATTGAAGAATTTTTTCCGAATAAAAATTTTGAATTTCACAATCATGATGTTTCAAAATTTGTAAAAATAGATGGCAAGTTAGATTACATTTTGCATTTTGCATCACCTGCAAGCCCTATTGATTATTTAAAGATTCCAATTCAAACGTTAAAAGTTAGTTCTTATGGGACTCATAACTTACTTGGTTTAGCAAAAGATAAAAAAGCAAGAATATTAGTTGCTTCTACTTCTGAAGTTTATGGCGACCCTCTAATACATCCTCAAGTTGAAGAATATTATGGCAACGTCAACCCTGTTGGCCCTCGTGGTGTGTATGATGAGGCTAAAAGATACATGGAGGCAGTTACAATGGCCTATAATACTTTTCATAAGGTAGAAACGAGAATCGCTAGAATTTTCAACACCTACGGCCCAAAAATGAGACTTAATGACGGTAGAGTTTTACCTGCTTTTATTGGTCAAGCGCTTAGAGGGGAAGACTTAACTATTTTTGGTGATGGATCACAAACTCGGTCGTTTTGTTACGTTGATGACTTAATTAATGGGGTTTTCAAATTGCTTTTAAGTGATTGTGAAACTCCAGTGAATTTAGGAAATCCCTCTGAGATTACTATTAGTGATTTTGCAGAAGAAATAATCAAATTAACTGGAACTAATCAAAAAATAACGTTTAAAGATTTACCTGTAAATGACCCAAAACAACGTAAACCAGATATTTCAAAAGCAAAAAAGATTTTAGATTGGGAGCCTCTGTTTTCAAGAGAAAAAGGATTGAAAGTCACTTATGAATACTTTAAAAGTTTATCAAAAGAAGAGTTAAACAAAAAAGAACACAACGATTTTGAAAAATATATAACTCGCTAAATGGGATACTTCGCTCACGAAACAGTTGTAATAGATGAAAATTGTGAAATTGGTGAAAACACCAAAATTTGGCATTTTTCACATGTAATGTCTGGATGCAAAATTGGCTCAGAATGTAACCTAGGACAAAATGTTGTAATTTCTCCTAATGTAGTTTTAGGTAAAAATGTAAAAGTTCAAAATAATGTTTCAATATATACAGGCGTAATTTGTGAAGATGATGTTTTTCTAGGTCCATCTATGGTTTTTACAAATGTATTAAACCCAAGATCAGCCGTTCCCAGAAAATCTCAATACAAAAGCACGCTAGTTAAAAAAGGGGCAAGTATTGGTGCTAATGCCACCATCCTTTGTGGAATTGAAATTGGTGCGTATGCTTTAATTGGTGCTGGAAGTGTAGTTACAAAAAATGTTCCTCCTTATGCGCTTTGGTTGGGTAACCCCGGAAAACAAATTGGTTGGGTTAGTGAATACGGACATAAATTAGAATTTGTTGGCAAAACAGCTTTTTGTACAGAGTCACAACAAGAATATTTCCTAGATAATAACATTGTTCAAAGAGTTAAATGAGCCGTTTAATAAAATTTGCGATACTGGGATTTGGGCACATTGGCAAGCGACATGCTCAAATGATTTTACAAAATAAAGAGTCTGAACTCGTGGCTATTTGTGATGTTTTACCCAAAAATGAACTGGAAATCAGCGAGTTCAATAACATTCCCTATTATAACAACATTGATAAACTCATTCAAAGTAATATAAAATTCGATGTTGTTTGCGTTTGCACACCTAATGGCCTTCATGCCCAACAAAGTATTACACTACTCAATAATGGTTTTCATGTAGTTTGTGAAAAACCAATGGCACTCACAAAAAAAGAATGTGAAGCAGTAATTGCAGCTTCCAAAAAAGTTTCCAAATATGTTTTTTGTGTAATGCAAAATCGGTATTCACCTCCTTCCAAGTGGTTGAAAAAAATTATTACAGAAAATATACTTGGTGACATATATATGGTTCAGGTGAATTGTTTTTGGAATAGGGATAAAAGATATTACCAAAACTCAACATGGAAAGGAACAAAAGACCTTGATGGAGGAACTCTATTTACTCAATTTTCCCATTTCATTGATACTATTTATTGGCTATTCGGTGATTTAACAATAAACTCTGCAGAATTTAGAGATTTTAACCACAAAAATCTCACACAATTTGAAGATACTGGAACCGTTAATTTTGACTTAAAAAAGGGGGGGGTTGGTACCCTAAACTACTCAACATCAGTCTGGAACGAGAATCTAGAAAGTAGCATCACTATAATTGCCGAAAATGGTTCAATAAAAATTGGAGGCCAATACATGGATAAAGTGACCCAATGTACTATAAAAAACTATAAAATGCCTAAATTAGCCCCCGTAAATGAACCAAATGATTATGGTTCATATAAAGGTTCAGCTGCAAATCACCAATATGTTATTGAAAATGTTGTGGATACGCTGAACGGTTATAACCAAATCACAACCAAATCACACGAGGGATTAAAAGTTGTTGAAATTATAGAAAGAATATACAAACTCAAAAGTTCAAATTAATGATTGCTGAAAAGATAGCCAAGAAAGAAGAGAAATTAGCCGTTATCGGTTTAGGTTATGTAGGATTACCTATTGCGCTTGCATTTGCAAAAAAAACGAAGGTTGTTGGATTTGATATAAATCAAGAAAGGGTAAATATGATGAAAGAAAATGTCGACCCTTCGAAAGAACTTGCTCCTGAAGAATTTGAGAATTGTGACATTGAATTCACAGCAGACATTGAAGATTTAAAAGATTCTAAATTTTACATTGTTGCTGTTCCAACACCAATTGATGAGCACAATTTACCTGATTTGAACCCACTTCTAAGTGCTTCAAAAACCGTTGGTAAAGTACTTTCTAAAGGTGATTATGTAGTTTTTGAATCCACCGTATATCCAGGATGTACCGAGGAGGACTGTGTGCCGGTACTAGAAAAAGAGTCGGGGCTTAAATTCAATGAAGATTTTAAAGTTGGATATTCACCTGAAAGAATTAACCCAGGAGATAAACACCATACGTTATCCAAAATTGTAAAAGTTGCTTCAGGTAGTTGTAAAGAATCTGCCGAGCAAATTGCCCAAGTATATGAGATGGTAATTGATGCAGGAGTACACAGAGCATCTTCAATAAAAGTTGCCGAAGCGGCAAAAATAATTGAAAACACGCAGAGAGATGTTAACATAGCTCTTATGAATGAACTTTCAATGATTTTCAGTAAAATAGGAATCAATACCTATGAAGTTTTAGAAGCTGCTGGAACAAAATGGAACTTTTTAAAATTCTTCCCTGGATTAGTTGGAGGTCACTGTATTGGTGTAGACCCTTATTACTTAACCTACAAGGCAAGAGAATTAGGATACCACTCAAAAATAATAAACTCAGGAAGGGCGTTAAATGATTCTATGGGTCCTTACTTGGCGCGTCAAACCGTTAAAAAACTTATTGCAAATGGTAAAACAATTGTACAATCAAGAGTGTTGGTTATGGGGGCAACGTTCAAAGAAGATGTAAGCGACATCAGGAACTCTAAAGTAGCTTCTGTTGTGGATGAATTGAAAAGTTTTGGTGTCTCAGTAGAGGTTCATGATCCACATGCTTCAAATGACGAAATTAATCACGAATATGGGTTTGAATTGATTCCCGAAATATCTGGGAAATATGATGCTATAATTGTAGCTGTAAACCATTCCGACTACTTGTCTTTAACGAAGATTATTTCAACAATCTCTTGAAAGAAAATGGAGTTTTAGTTGATGTTAAAGGTATCTATCGAGATAAAAAAGAAAACCTTAACTACTTAAGTTTATAATTTATGATTTTAGTAACGGGAGGTGCTGGTTATATAGGTAGTCACTCTGTTATTGAATTGCATAACAAAGGTTATGAGGTTTTAATAGCAGACAACTTTGTCAACTCTTCACCATCTGTACTTAATCATTTGAAAACAATTACAGGTGAAGATTTTAACTTAATTGAAGTTGATCTTTGTGATTATCAAAGGTTAAAAGCGCTAACGCAAAAATATAAGATTACAGGAGTTATTCACTTTGCTGCATACAAGTCTGTAGGGGAATCTGTAGATTTGCCACTTAAATATTATCAAAATAATATACAATCCCTTACAAATGTTCTTAAGCTTTGTGAGGATAGAGATATTTCTAATATAGTTTTCTCCTCCTCCTGTACAGTATATGGTAATCCAAAATCTATTCCTGTTACAGAATCAACGCCTATAAGAAAAGCGGAATCGCCTTATGGAAAAACAAAAGTGTTTTCGGAGGACATTCTAAAAGATTTTCATAACGCATCGTTAAAATCAATTTGTAACCTTAGATACTTTAACCCAATTGGAGCTCATGAATCTGGTTTACTGGGTGATTATCCTGATGGAAAACCGAATAACCTCTTGCCATTTGTCACCCAAGTTGCAGCGGGTATACGAGAAAAACTAAGTGTATTTGGTGACGATTATGACACAAAAGATGGAAGTTGCGTAAGGGACTATATTCATGTTGTTGACTTAGCAAAAGCTCATGTTAATGCAATTGATTATAACAACAAAAACACTAACTCATATTCAGTTTTTAACATAGGAACAGGGATCGGTGTAACCGTATTAGAGCTTTTGAAAACTTTTGAAAAAACAAACAATACTCCTGTAAATTTTGAAATAACTCAAAGAAGAGAAGGTGATGTAGGAGCTATATACGCAAATTGTGAGCATGCGGAAAAAAATCTAAACTGGAAAGCTGAGTTAAATTTAGAAGACATGCTTTCCTCTGCGTGGAAATTCCAAAAAAACCATTTTTAAAATGAATTCATTTACAAAAAATATATTAATCACTGGAGGTGCAGGATTTATAGGAAGTCATTTGGTAAGATTATTAGTAAATAAGTATCCTAATTACAAAATTATAAATTTTGATAAGCTAACGTACGCTGGTAATTTAGACAACCTAAAAGATATTGAAGGTAAAGCAAATTATGAATTTGTGAAAGGTGATATTTGCAATCAAAATGAACTTGAAAAAATATTCTCTGACTTTCACATTAACAATGTAATTCATTTAGCTGCAGAATCTCATGTAGACAGATCCATTTCAAATCCTTTAGAATTCGTACAAACAAATGTTATAGGAACAGTAAACCTTCTCAATGTTGCAAAAAACTATTGGGATTTAGAGTCTGATAATGTTTTCTATCATGTATCTACAGATGAAGTGTATGGATCACTTGGAGAAGAAGGTCTCTTTTTAGAAACCACTCCATATGACCCCAGATCTCCTTATAGTGCCTCAAAAGCAAGTTCAGATCACTTTGTTAGAGCATATCACGAAACATACGGATTAAAAATTAAAATTTCCAATTGCTCAAACAACTATGGGTCTCATCAATTCCCCGAAAAGCTGATCCCACTTGTTATTAACAATATACTAAACAAAAAACCTTTACCCATATATGGGAAAGGAGATAATGTAAGGGATTGGCTTCATGTAGTAGATCATGCGGAAGCAATTGATTTAATTTTTCATGAAGGAAAAAATGGGGAAACATTTAATATTGGAGGACATAATGAACTTCAAAATATTGAATTGGTAAAGCTACTTATTCAATTGGTTGATGAAAAACTGAGTCGAAACAAAGACGAATCTTTATCATTAATCACCTATGTTAAGGACAGAGCTGGCCATGATCAAAGATATGCCATAGACGCAGGAAAGATTAATAAGGAATTGGGCTGGACTCCTAAATATACTGTTGAAAAAGGCATTGAAGAAACCGTTGAATGGTATTTAAACAATATGGATTGGGTAAACAATATTGTTAGCGGTGACTATTTAAATTACTACGAAAATCAATATGTTGATAGATAACTGGAAAATAACTACAAATTATCACGATAAAGATTTATCAAACTTTTCTTTTCTTATAACGGGAGGTGCAGGATTTATCGGGTCTAACCTTGTGCAATATTTGCTAAACAATGGAGCAAAATTGGTTCGTGTATTGGATAATATGAGCAATGGTTATGAAAAAAACCTAGTTCAGTTTGAGCAAGATTCAAGATTGGAATTTATCATTGGTGATATCACCGATAAAAACACGTGTTTAGAAGTAGTAAAAGGTATTGATTTTGTTTCCCATCAAGCTGCTTTGGGATCTGTTCCAAGATCATTAAAAACACCACTATTAACTCACCAAGCTAATTCTACTGGTTTCCTTAATATGCTAACTGCGTCAAAAGACGCTGGTGTTAAAACTTTTGTATACGCTAGTTCTAGTTCTGTTTATGGGGACAATATAGAAATGCCAAAACTAGAAGATAAAACCGGGAATCCATTAAGTCCATATGCCGTTTCAAAAAAAACAAATGAGTTGTACGCAAAAACCTTCAATACTGCATATGGAATGCAAACCATAGGTTTAAGATACTTCAATATATTTGGCCCCAATCAAAGTCCGAATGGACCTTATGCTGCAGTTATCCCATTATACATGAACGCATTATTACAAAATAAAGCAGGTAAATTCTTTGGAGATGGTGAACAGTCTAGAGACTTTACATTTGTAGAAAATGCAGTACAAGCTAATATAAAAGCAATGCTTTGTCAAAACAAAGAAGCTTTTGGAGAGGCGTATAATATAGCTTGCGGATATAAAACATCTGTAAAAGAATTGTACGAAGTACTTAAAAATGCTGCTGAGTCTGATAAAGAAGCTGAAATTCATCCTCCTAGAACCGGAGATATTAGAGACTCTCTAGCCAATATCGATAAAGCAAAAAATAATTTTGGATACAATCCAGAAATTAGCATAAAAGATGGTTTAGAAATTACGCTGAGTTGGTTTAAAAACGAATTTTATCCTGCACTTGGTTAACAATGGGATTTTTATCGAGTTTATTTAAGCAAAAAAAATCTCAAGAAGAGTTACTACCAATAAGCATATCCGAGCATATAAAGGCCGATATGCATAGTCATATTCTTCCTGGTATAGATGATGGGGCGAAAAATATTGACCAGTCTATTGAATTAATTGAGGGTTTGGAAGAACTTGGTTTCTCTCAACTATTATGCACACCTCATGTAATGACCGATTTTTATAGAAATTCGACAGAGATAATTCAGGAAAAACTAGATGTACTTCGGAACGAAATCAATAAGCGAAATATCAAAATAACTATCAATGCATCAGCTGAATACTATTTTGATGAAGAATTAAGAAAACGATTAACAAAAAGAGATATACTCTCTTTTGGAAAAGAAAAGTACCTCCTTTTTGAATTCAGTTATTTGAATGAGCACCAACTTGTTTATGAAAATATTACAGATATGCTTCAAGCGGGATACACACCAGTTCTTGCCCATCCTGAACGCTATCCCTATTATATAGGAAACTTAGAAAAATATGATCATCTTAAATCAATGGGTGTAAAGTTTCAAATTAACTTATTATCACTAGCGGGTAATTATGGAGACACTGCAATTTATGGTGCCAATTATTTAATTGATAAGAAATTCGTTGATTTTATTGGAACTGACATTCATAGAACAGAACAATTAGTAGGATTAAAAAAGGCGCTCAAAAATGAGCGCCTTCACAAATTAATTAATTCTAATACTTTATTAAATCATACACTTGCTCAGTAGTCAATTACTGAACTCCTGCTGTTTCAATTTGTCTATCTACTTTCTTTACTAAACCTTGTAAGGTTTTTCCTGGTCCCATTTCTGTAAAACTAGAAGCTCCATCAGAAAGCATATTTTTCACAGTTTGAGTCCACTTAACAGGGGATGTTAACTGAGAAATTAAATTTTGCTTAATTATTTCGGGGTTTTTAACTGGCTGAGCATTAACATTTTGATAAACCGGACAAACGGGTTCTTTAAATTCTGTTGCATTAATTACTTGAGCCAGTTCTTCTTTTGCTGGATCCATTAAAGGAGAATGAAAAGCTCCGCCAACTGGTAAAACAAGTGCTCGCTTAGCTCCCGCTTCTTTTAGCTTCTCACACGCTATATTTACCGATTCAACTTCTCCCGAAATAACCAATTGACCAGGACAATTGTAATTTGCTGCAACAACAATCCCCTCTGTTTCTTTGCAAATATTTTCAACAACATCATCTTCTAAAGCCAATATCGCAGCCATTGTTCCTGACTTAATTTCACAAGCTTTTTGCATTGCTTGAGCTCTTTTAGAAACAATTTCTAAACCATCTTCAAAAGATATTACTTGAGCAGCTACTAATGCAGATAATTCTCCTAAAGAATGGCCTGCAACCATTTCAGGCGTAAAATCATGCGTTGTTAATGCTATTGCAACACTATGCAAAAAAATTGCAGGTTGGGTAACTTTTGTTTCTTTTAAATCTTCTGGCGAGCCATCAAACATAATTTTTGAGATATCAAATCCCAAAATATCATTTGCCTTACCAAATAATTCTTTCGCTTTTGGGTTGTTTTCATATAACTCTTTTCCCATTCCAGTAAACTGAGCCCCTTGCCCAGGAAATACAAATGCCTTCATCTTATTTTTAATTTGCTGATAAAAGATTAATAAATTCTTTTCTTGTTGAGTATTTTTAAATCGTCTCCTGTAAAAAGGAATCTATTGTCCACCGTTTTATTTTTAGCTACTATACTTAGTGATTAGGTCCCCAATATTCAATAGAATTATTTTCTGTTTCATTTAATTTCACACAATATAACTCCGCTCCTTTGGCTTTAATATCCTCTTCAATAATATTCCAAATTTCAATAGCTACTATTTCAGTACTTACCATTTTCCCTTTAAAATTTGGAACATCAAGATTTAAGTTTCTATGATCAAAAGGATCCACAATTTTTTCTTTCAAAAGGTCACCCAGCCATTTTAAATCTATAATAAAACCCGTTTCGGGATTAACTTCACCTCGAACCGTAACAAAAAGTTCATAATTGTGTCCATGCCAATTTTTATTAGAGCATCTTCCAAAAACCTCCTCATTTTTGTCATCACTCCAATCAGGATTGGCTAATTTATGTGCGGCACAAAATCGTTCTCTTCTAGTTAATGTTAGCATGGTGATTTATTTAGGCGTAAAAATACGACTATTCAATTTGAACAAAGCCTTTTTCTATCAATTTAATTAAACATCCTATTTAGGAAAAATTACAGTCAAATACGTATTTTTGTGCGAAACCCTAATTAATATGATTGTAATTACAGGTGCTGCAGGTTTCATTAGTAGTTGTTTGGTAGCCCACTTAAATGAATTGGGATATCAAGACCTAATATTAGTGGATGATTTTTCACACGAAAACAAAAAAATCAACTATGAAAACAAAATATACAAAGAACTTGTAGACCGTAAAAACTTCATTAACTGGTTAGATAAAAATCAACGATTTACTCAAATAATCATCCATTTAGGTGCGCGAACAGATACTACTGAATTTAACCAAGAAATATTTAATGAATTAAATTTAAACTATTCAAAAAAAGTTTGGGACAAATGTATTGAGTATGCTCTTCCATTGATATATGCATCCTCTGCTGCGACCTATGGATTAGGAGAATTTGGATATGATGACAATCATGAAATCCCAAACAAATTAAAACCGCTAAATCCATACGGAAATTCAAAAAATGATTTCGACATTTGGGCATTAAAACAAGAAAAAAAACCTTTCTTCTGGGCAGGACTAAAATTCTTCAACGTATACGGCCCAAATGAATTTCACAAAGAAAGGATGGCCTCAGTAATATTCCATACGTATAATCAAATACAAAAAACAGGTGAGATGAATCTTTTTCGCTCCCACGTCCCCAAATACAAAGATGGTGAACAACTGAGAGATTTTATATATGTAAAAGACGTTGTAAAAGTAGTCGCCTTTTTAATGGAAAAACGACCAGAATCGGGGTTGTACAATCTTGGAACGGGGAAAGCCCGAACTTTTTATGATTTAGCTGCAAATACCTTTAAAGCACTTGACTTAGAACCTAAAATTGGATTTATTGACACGCCTAAAGACATCAGAGATAAATACCAGTACTTTACAGAGGCTAATATGCAAAAGCTTCTAGATGTAGGTTACGATGGTGGATTTAAAACACTTGAACAGGGAGTTCATGATTATGTGACAAATCACTTAATCGGTAGTAAAATTTGGTGATTAATCTTTAGAAACAATTACTAAAACTGGACTAGAAGCTTTGCCATTTTCCATAGCTGCTAAGAGAATTCCCAACATCGTCTTACGAATCTGTTGATCTTCCTCGATGAGAAACTCTTTAGCATTTGATATACTAATCCTAACTTTTGCCCCATCTAACCACGACAAATCGTTTATTTGATCTTCAAAAGTTTGAATATTGTTTGTGTATCTAGGAAATTTCAACTCTTCAACGATTTCTTTAAAAAACAGTCTTAAATTCGGTACATCTGCACCATCCAGCATTAGCGTAATAGAATTCATTTGGTAAAGTTAATCAAGGAATATTTTCATCGCAAAATAATTTTCATAGATGATTCAAAAAATCACGTTCTTGTACCACAAAAAAAACCCATGTATAACATGAGTTTTTTAAAATAAATTCTTCTGCTTTTATCGAACTAAATTTCTAGTTGAAGGAATAAAACTCGTTAAATTAATTCCTTTAACAGCTGCTTTATATTCATCAATATTTGGTGTTCTTCCTAGCACGGTGGATAAAACAACCACAGGCGTTGATGTTAATAGTGACTCTCCTTTTTTCTCGTCAGTATCTTTTACAACCCTTCCCTTAAAAAGTCGAGTTGATGTAGCCATAACAGTATCTCCCGGTTCCGCTTTCTCCTGGTTACCCATACATAGGTTACAACCTGGTCGCTCTAAATACAACATATTTTCATATTTAGTTCTTGCACTATCCTTTGGATCATTATCATTAAATTCAAAACCTGAGTACTTTTGCAACACTTCCCAGTCACCTTCGTCTTTTAATTCATCCACAATATTATACGTTGGAGGGGCAACAACCAATGGCGCCTTAAATTCAACCTTACCTTCAGTAGCTTCAATATTTTTTAACATTGCAGCAAGTATCTTCATATCGCCTTTATGCACCATACACGAACCGATAAATCCTAAATCAACAGCTTTATCTCCACCATAATAAGATAATGGACGGATGGTATCGTGCGTATACCTTTTTGAAACGTCAATATTATTTACATCTGGGTCCGCAATCATTGGTTCTGCTATCAAATCCAAATCAACTACTACCTCAGCATAATATTTAGCGTCACTGTCAGGTCTTAAGGCTGGTTTTTCTCCAGACTTAACTTCCTCTATTCTCTTGTTCGCTAAATCAATTAACCCTTGTAAAACATTTTTACGATTATCCATTCCCTTGTCAATCATGATTTGGATTCTGGATTTAGCAATTTCAAGGGACTCAATTAATGTTTGGTCTTCCGAAATACATACAGATGCCTTAGCTTTCATTTCGGCAGTCCAATCTGTAAAGGTAAATGACTGATCAGAAGTTAACGTTCCAATATGTACCTCGATCACTCTCCCTTGGAAAACATTCTCTCCAGCAAATTGCGATAACATCTGGGCTTGTGTAGCATGAACAACATCACGAAAATCCATATATGGCGCCATACTTCCTGTAAAGGTAACTTTAACAGATTCAGGGATTGGCATCGCCGCTTCTCCAGTTGCCAATGCCAATGCTACCGTTCCAGAATCAGCTCCAAAAGCAACTCCTTTAGACATTCTAGTATGTGAATCGCCTCCTATAATTATTGCCCAATCATCTATAGTAATATCATTAAGAACCTTATGAATCACATCGGTCATCGCATGGTATTCTCCTTTTGGATCACGCGCTGTGATTAAACCGAAATCGTTCATGAATCTCATTAATTTGGGGATATTAGCCTGTGCTTTTTTATCCCAAACTGAAGCAGTATGACAACCCGACTGATAAGCTCCATCCACTATAGGAGATATCAAAGTTGCTGCCATTGATTCTAATTCTTGGGAAGTCATTAAACCTGTTGTGTCCTGAGAACCAACAATATTAACTTCTACTCTAACGTTCGAACCAGCATGTAATATTTTCCCAGAAGTAGTTCCAACAGCATTTCGATTGAATATCTTTTCAACAGCAGTTAACCCTTGTCCATCATGCGAAATTTCTTTGGAAGGTGCATAAACCTGAGGAGCTTCGACCCCAAGAATTTCAGCCGCAGTAGTTTGTAATTTTTTACCAAAAACTACGGCATATGATCCTCCAGCTTTGATGAATTCAACTTTTTGTGGAGTTAGCGCAGCTGAAATATCTTTCAATTCTTTATCTCCGTTGTATAATTTTTTTTCTTTTGTATTTATTGTTAGAACAGTTCCTGTTTTCACCGAATAAACTTGCTCTAATTCTGGATCCCCATTAGCGTCTAAAATAACATTTCCATCAGCATCTTTCTTTTTTACCCAGTTTTGCAAATCAACTCCAATACCTCCCGTTACACCAACTGTTGTTAAGAAAATTGGAGCAATACCATTTGTACCTGCAATAATTGGAGCGATATTTACGAAAGGAACATAAGGAGAACCAGGTATACCCGTCCACAACGCAACGTTATTTACACCCGACATTCTCGAAGAGCCAACACCCATTGTTCCTTTCTCTGCAATTAACATAACCCGTTTATCAGGATGTTTTTCTTTCAGCTCCAAAAGCTCATTTTGCATCTGTTTGTTATGTTCAAAAATACATTGACCATGCAATTCTCTATCCGATCTCGAATGCGCATCAGCCCCTGGAGATAGTAAATCTGTTGAAATATCACCAGTTCCCGCAATAAAAGTAACAACATCAATCTCTTCATCAACCTCTGGTAATTCAGTAAAGAATTCTGCTCGAACATAACTTTCTAATAATTCCTTAGCAATAGGATTACTAGCCTTTAGTGCTTCTTTTAACCTATCCGTATCCGCATCGTAAAGAAAAACTTGTGTTTTCAAAACTTCAGCTGCTTGAGCTGAAATAGATTCATCGGTACCTAAAGCAAGATCTAATAGCACTTTTACTGAAGCTCCTCCCCTCATGTGAGATAACAATTCGAACGCTAGCTCAACAGAAATTTGCTCAATTGAAAATTGACCTAGGATGATTTCTTTTAAAAATTTAGCTTTTACACCTGCAGCACTTGTTGTACCCGGTAAAGTGTTGTAGATAAAAAACTTTAAACACTGTTCTTTGTTCGAGTTATTCTCTTTTATTTGAGCAACAATTTCACTCAATAAATCTTCACCATCAATTGGTTTTGGATATAAACCTTCTCCTTTTCGATCCTCTATTTCTTGTAAGTATTCCTTATATAATTCAAAAGTCATGAGATAACGGGGTTTTAGCAAAATGTATCAAAGTTTGATAAAGATACAAAATCCTCTGTCTTAGTATCAAATGAATACAGAGTAAATCGATGTTTGATGCTTATTTTGAATGAATCTATTTGATTTAAATATGAATTGAATAATTCGTAGAAAAGATGTGGATAGAACTTAGCCCTTAATTGTTCTTAATTCCAAAAAAAACTTCCACTTGTTTTAACTATTTTCTAAAATAAAAAAGCCCGGCATAAACCGAGCTTTTTTATTTTTTTATTGGACTGATTATCCAGCTACAACTTCAAACTTGAATGTTGCAGATACTTCTTTGTGTAGTTTGATTTCTGCTTCATAAGACCCTAATTCGGATGGATTACCACCTATGATCTTAATAGCTTTTCTATCAACTTCAACTCCAGAATTTCCTAAAGCTTCAGCAACTTGAATATTGTTAACAGAACCAAAAATCTTTTTAGTTTCTCCTGCTTTTGCCGAAACTTTCACAGTTAATTCAGCGATTTTAGCAGCAATAGCTTCAGCATCTGCTTTTAACTTAGCATCTTTCTTAGCTCTCTGCTTTATTGTTTCTTCATGCATCTTTTTAGCAGACTCAGTCGCTAAAACAGCAATACCTTGAGGAATTAAATAATTTCTACCGTATCCATTTTTAACAGATACAATCTCATCTTTAAACCCTAAAGGCTGTTTATCTTTTTTTAAAATTACTTCCATCGTTCAAATTATTTTAAGTTATCCGCAACATACGGTAATAAACCTAACTGTCGAGCTCTTTTTACAGCCGTCGACACTTTTCTCTGAAATTTCAATGAAGTTCCAGTAATTCTTCTTGGAAGAATCTTACCTTGCTCATTTAAAAATCTTAATAAGAAATCTGGATTCTTATAATCAATATGCTTGATTTTTTGCTTTTTGAATCTACAGTACTGTGATTTCTTTACCTCAATAGAA
>JBJKXR010000022.1:0-33465 GCA_045561495.1 Flavobacteriales bacterium
TAAATAACCTTTCCGGTTTGTGTGGTAACCGTTAAGCTAAACATTCCGCTTTCCGGTGCTGTAAATGCAATGTTTGCCATTTGGTTAATAGGGTTGGGGCTTACCGATATTTTCAACTCTGTATTGTAACCATCTGAATTGAGGGCAACAATTTTTTCCTCTTTTCTTTCCCCTCCAAAATCTACCTGAATTAATCTGTAGTAACAAACACCATCACAACCATCAATATCTATTTGAGAATAGTAGGTTGGCTCCGAAGAGTTTCCTTGACCGTCAACGGTTAATAGTTCAGTCCAGTTTTCACCATCTGTGGACTTTTCAACAATAAAGTAATCGTTGTTCACTTCAGCCATAGTCTCCCACTCCAGAAGTACATAGCTTCCGGTGCGTTTTGCTTCAAAATACGTCAATTCTACAGGTAGAGCATTTGGTGTGTTCATCACCGTAAAGTATTTACCATTGGAGAAATCAACGGCATCGAAAGTAACTTTATTAGAGGAGTAGGTAGATGCACCAACCCAGGATTGAGTTCCTCCTGTAAATGTTCCATCATCATCAATAACTAAAGCGAAGTTTTTTACATGTGTATTGGAGAAACTTACCCCGGTTAAATCAACTTCCACAACGACGTTTCCAACCGTTCCACTTTCCTGAACAAGCCACTCTCTTCCGAGTCGCTCGGTAAAATCGGAGTGGAGTTCTGATGTTTGCATGGCAACTGAACCACCATTATTGGCCCACATTTCAAAAGATGCATCGGTACCTAGTTGGGTAGTGTTGGCAGTGTTACTTGCCGCAATTGCCTGAGTGGACATGGTAACAATGGCATCTGAACTTAATGACTTGGCTTGTTTTTGATTTAATCCGGAAATATCATTCCGCCCAATACCTGAAATATCATTATTGTAGCTAGCGTTTGCGTCTTTATCCCATATCTGAGTTCCTCCAGAGACTTTATAATCCATAGATGCCATTGTAATTCCGTACTTGAGTGCTAAATAAGATTTAATTCTCAAATCCTCCTCATCTGTTGGAATATCGTCCAAGCAAATTATTTCTGCTATTAAACCGTCATAATCTTCATTACCTGCAGGATTTGTACCAATAAACATAAGGTTAGAAGCGTGATCAGCTCGGACATTTGAACTGGCATTGTTAGAGGCTATTGTAGTGTTGTTTTGTTGAATATATCTACGAGTCCCGTTTGGAGTGGCGTTACTGGTAGCATGAGCTCCAAAACTCCATAAATAGGGTTGGACGGTAGCGTTATCAGGAGTCCCATCAATTCTTCCTTGACCATCTGTAGTATTACCATAGCAGAAATCGGCTCCATTAGCTCCAGTACCTTTGTGACGAAACCAAAGATATTTACTACTATTAGCAGTTACACGGAATACATTTCTAACTCCACTATCATCGTCATCTCTTTGAGAAACTAAATAGAAAAAGTATGCATCTCTAGAAACATCTATTATAGCGCCTGTTAATCTAAGTCCTTCATTTGAACCGTCAAAATCTAATGCTGGGTTATAATTTATAGCATTAGCTTTATAATCAGGTCCATTATGACCTGAATATGAGTCATCAGCATCAAACCCCTTCAGTGACTGATCTGTCCATGATGTAACATCTGCATCTTCTGTAGTTGTGTTTGTTCCCGCGTCTGCTTTTAACCAGAGTCTCAAGTTAGATGAAACACCCCCAGGACCGGTTTGTTGTGTCGCCAGGGTAAAATATTGCCCATCGGTAAAATCGATATCATTAAAGGTTACTTTATTGGAGCCGAAACTGGAAGCTACAGTCGCTGAAGCGCCTGATGTGAAATCACCATCCGCATCAACTAATAAGTAGAAGTCAGCAGCTGCATCCCCGGCCATATAATCATGGTCTGTAATGTCAAATTCAACATGTACATCAGCAACAGTTCCAGTCATTTCAACAACCCATTCCTTTTTAAGTCTACCGGAATATCCAGCCGGAAGATCGTCGTAGGCATTTGAAGTTGAATTGTTATTCCCCCAAAGAAGGTAAGCTCCGTCGGTTAAGGAAGTGGAGATGCCTGCATTTGTGGTTCCAATAGCTTCAGTACTCATGGTAACAATTGCATCCGAATTCGCAGATTTGGATTGCTTCTGGTGTAACCCTGAAAGATCATCCCGTCCAATACCAGCAATATCATAGTGGTAAGAACTGTAAGTAGAATTGTTCCATATTACCGTTCCACTAGAACTTAAATAATTCATTGAAGCTAAGGTGATACCATATTTAACGGCTAAATACGATTGAATTTGATCTTCCTCTGTAGCAGTAGGAATTGTGTTCAATATAATTAATTCGGACATATTACCGTCCCAATCGTTACCATTCGCATCGTTTGAACCAAGGTAAAAAGCGGTACCGTTTCCTTCGGCGTTACTTGTTCCGTCTTGGGTATCAACAACGGTATTATCTCGTGTGATGTATTTATTTGTTCCCTGAGGGGTGCTGGTAGTTTCTCCGGCACATGCTGTAACTATATGTGGTTGATCAACCGTTTCTCCGAAAGTTCCTGAAATTCTTCCTGTACCAGTTGTATGTTGTCCCTTGTCTAACACTAAATTTGCGGTACTACTTCTATTCATGTATATTTCATAATCATCACTTGTATGATTTAGTGTATTCTCATTAAACACTGTTCTTCCATTCCCCGTAGAGGCCACCGTTCCTGCAAAATAAACAAACATATTATGCAAGGTGTCATCGTCTCCAATAATACCTCCGGATACTGTATAGTTTTCTCCCGTTCCGTCAAAGGTGAGAGTAGGGTTAAAGTTCATGCCGTTTTCGTGGTAAGAAGCATCTCCTTGATTTGAATTTGCATCGAAATTGTTTCCGGATTGATCGTGCCAGTTATTAACATCCTGGCCATCGGTAGCTTGAGTAGTTCCAGTATTGTGCGATTGAGTAGAGGCATTATACCATAAGTGCAGCCCTGAAGCAATTCCTCCGGGAGCAGATTGCTTTGTTGCCAAGGTGAAATACTGTCCATCTGAAAAGTTAAAATCGTCAAATGTTACTTTGTTTCCTGAAAAACTACTAGCGGCAGTTGCAGTTGCACCCGAGGTGAAATCACCGTCGGCATCAGTTAACAAGTAAAAGTCACTAGCAGCATCTCCTGCCAGATTTAAATGGGCGTCGGATAAATCAAATTCAACATGGATATTAGATACAGTTCCAGTCATTTCCACTACCCATTCTTTCTGCAATCTTCCTGTATATCCTCCGCTAGTAGGTAAGTCAGCGTATCCAGATGAATTTGAGTTGTTATGTCCCCAAAGAAGATAAGTTCCATCTGTTAAAGAAGTTCCGTTAGCAGTATTAGTAGCAGCAATTGCCTCTGTAGACATGGTTAGAACAGTACCATAATTGGTAGATTTTGATTGTTTTTGGTGCAGTCCTGAATTGTCATCCCGTCCGATACCAGCAATACCATTATGGTATGCAGTGTAAGAAGAATAATCCCATATCACAGTTGACCCATCAGAATGCATATAATCCTCACCAGCAAGGGTTAATCCATATTTTACAGCCAGATACGTTTGAATTTGATCTTCTTCTGTTTCAGTAGGAACACCATCGTAAATTATTAATTCGCAAAGTGTTCCATCTAAATAACTCCCCGCAGCTCGAGATCCAAGATAGAACGTATTGTTTTGACCTGTACCCCCTACATTTGTATTACTGTTGTCACTGTCAATTACCGTATTGTCTCTCATTAAATATCTTCTTGTGCTTGTAGGTGTTAAAAGACTGTTGCTTGTTCCCCATCCCCATAAATGCCATTCACCATGGTTAGCTCCCCAATTCTGAACTATTCTTCCTTCACCATTAACATTATTACCATATGAGCCGTACCATGAACCACTTGCCCAAAAAAGAGCTTCATAGTAGTTGCTTCCTCCAAGATTTTCTCTAAATAGACCATTATTTTGAGATTCGTCTACTTTTAAAACATAATAGTGAAAAAGACTTGATTTATTCTCAGATTCTAAAATTCCATTGGCAATTTCTAAGTCTTCTGAGCTGGCGCTAACAAAGTCAATACCTGGGTTGAAGTTAAGGGCATCTTCATCCCAATCAGGACCTGTTCCACCATTATCTGTAGCATCGAAACTATTGCCGGATTGATCGTGCCATTCCTGTACTTCGGTTCCATCGGTTGAAGCAGTTGATCCGGCATCACTGAATGTTTGGGCATCGGCTTTCAGCCATAGATGTAAATCGTCACTTACACCACCTGGAGGAGCAAAAACGGTAATGGTTCCCGTAGCATCGTCACTACAACCGGTAAGATCAATTGTATAGTTGAAAGTTCCTGTTGCTGTTGGAGTACCACTGATTGTTAAAGTATTAGATGAGTAACTAGAACTTACACCTGATGGTAAACCCGATGATGATGTTATCCCTGAAACTCCTGTTGTTGTATGAGTAATATTTGTCATTGCTGCGTTTAGGGCAACTGCTGGAGAGCTTGAAGCAGTTCCGGCACAACTTGTCACCGTAATTGTTCCTGTAGCGTCATCACCACAACCATCTAGATCAATTGTATAATTAAACGTTCCTGTTGCTGTTGGCGTTCCGCTTATGGTTAATACATCGGAGGAGTAACTAGCTGTTACACCTGAGGGTAGTCCAGATGATGATGTTATTCCTGTAACACCTGAAGTTGCATGGGTAATGTTTGTCATCGCATTATCCTTAGCCACTGAGGGAGAACTTGAGGCAGAACCAACAGAGCAACTTACACATGTTCCTAGGTCTGTCCAATAATGCACACCTGTTCCTGAGGTTGGTGAGAATTGTCCATAGGAAGCATGAGTATGTAATTGATAGAGTTTTCCTCCGTGTGTCATTTGAATTCCAACCCAATAATGAACATTCCAGGCGGCATTGTAATAATACGCAGGTTTTCCAGTACAATCAACAGCTTTAGTTTCTTGTGTGATAAATAGGATGATTAAGAAAATAAGTAATGATTTAATCTTTGAGTAATCACCTTTGAATCTAGAAATTGTTCTTTGAGTTATGGAACTAAGATTATTTAACAAACTAGGTTTATGAATAAACACTATACTTTTCAGTCCTCCGTAGGACGGTTTTTTAGCATTTGATGAATTCATAAAGTGTTTTTAAGTCTATTATTGGTTCTAAATATAGATTTTCTTTACGGGCAAAACATATTCATTGTTTCACGTTTTTGAGTGTTTTTAAACAAAAAAAGTCGCTGAATTTCAGCGACTTTAAAATGTGGTGCCTCCAGGAATCGAACCAGGGACACAAGGATTTTCAGTCCTTTGCTCTACCAACTGAGCTAAGGCACCAGCTTTTTTTAACGGGACGCAAAGTTAATTGATTTATTTCACTAAAAAAAGTAAACTAATTATTTTTATTTTTAAATGCATGTTTATTTACTGCCTCAAAGTTGCTATACTGTGTTATTCTTAGTTTTTTTGTTTTATGCATGATTTAGATCAAATCTGGAGGTTTGAAAATTCGTACTTGAAATTGCCTTCTTCATTTTACTCTGAAATTTCACCTTCTTCTACATCCAACCCTTCTTTACTATTATATAATAAGGTTTTGTCTGATAGTTTGGGCTTAAAATCACTTCATAATAATGAGAATTATCTCACAGATGTTTTCTCGGGGAATTATATTCCTACGTTAGCAAAGCCTTTAGCGCAAGCGTATGGAGGTCATCAATTTGGGTATTTTAATGTGTTGGGTGATGGTAGAGCTATTTTACTTGGTGAAGTAAAAGGTGTAGATGAGAAAAAATATGATGTACAATTAAAGGGTTCAGGGAAGACGCCTTATTCAAGAAGAGGAGATGGTAGGGCTACCTTATATTCGATGTTGCGCGAATATTTAATTAGTGAAGCTATGCACGGTTTAGGGATTCCCACTACTCGTAGTTTAGCCGTTGTGAAAAGTGAAGATCTTGTATATCGAGAAAAGGTCCATGAAATGGGCGTTTTAACTCGTGTTTCTTCTAGCCATATCAGAGTGGGAACTTTTGAGTTGGCTGCAAGAATGGGTGATTCAGATTGTATTCAGCAATTATTTGATTATACCGTCGAAAGGCATTATCCCGAATTAAACGACGTTGAAAATTCCGTTGTTGCTTTTTTAGAAAACGTTATCGATCGACAAATCAACTTGGTAAACGACTGGATGAGAGTGGGATTCATTCACGGAGTAATGAATTCTGATAATATGAGTATATCAGGAGAAACAATCGATTATGGCCCTTGTGCTTTTATGAATGGGTTTAATCCGAATACCGTTTTTAGTTCCATCGATGAAAATGGTCGTTATGCATACGCCAATCAACCAAAAATGGCGAAATGGAATTTAATGCGTTTAGCCGAAACATTACTTTCCTTAATTGATAAGGATACTGAAAAGTCAGTAAAACAGGTTCAGCCCTTGTTCGATAATTTTGAAGAAAAGTTTAACGAGGTTTGGAAAAACAATCACCTAGCAAAAATTGGAATTAAAAAGGAGCAGGATGGTGATGAAGAATTGTTAAACGAATTAATGGATTGGATGGAGAAAGAAAAACCCGATTTTACAAATACTTTCCGTGGGTTGGTTAACAGTTATCTGCATAAAGATGATGTTTTTCAATTGGAAGAGTTCCAAATTTGGAAATCGAAATGGAAGAAGCGAGTTGCTTCTATTGATGGTTATGAAGAGTGTTTAATCCGTGCAAACCCATCAATTATTCCAAGAAATCATTTGGTGGAAGATGCTTTAAATAATGGAAGTGAGGGAGGAGATTTAAAAGATTTCTATGCTATTTTGGAGAAACTTCAAAAGCCTTATGATTCTTATAAATCCGATAAATTTCAAAATCCTCCGCTTTCAGATTTGGGATACAAAACGTTTTGTGGGACTTGAGCAAATTTCATAAACTTTGATTCTAGAATTTGAATTTTTACTTTTATAGAATATGATAACAATTCAAAAAGTTATGGATTCCCTAGAGGAATGGGCGCCATTAAGCTATCAGGAAGGATATGATAATGCAGGTTTGGTGGTTGGCGATCCTAAAACTGAAATTAAGGGTGTTGTAATTGCGCTGGATAGTACAGAAGAGGTTGTTGAGGAGGCTATTCATTTAGGAGCGAATCTTATTATTGCGCATCATCCAATTGTTTTTAAGGGTTTGAAAAAGTTTAACGGTTCAAATTATGTGGAACGAACTGTAATTAAGGCAATTAAAAATAATATTGCCATCTATGCTTGTCATACGAATCTTGATGCTGTTATGACGGGTGTAAATTCAAAAATATGCGATTTGTTGAATGTGAAAAATCGTTCCATTTTAAGTTTAAAACAAGGAGAGGATGAGGCAGGAGCAGGCATGATTGGTGATCTTACTGAACCTATGGATGAGATGGAGTTTTTAGAAGAGGTTAAAAAAACCTTTAATACAGGCGCAATTAAGTATACAAAGCTCTTGAATAAAAAAGTTAAGAAAGTGGCGGTTTGCGGAGGTAGCGGCAGTTTTTTATTAAATGATGCGATTCAAAAAAAAGCGGATGTGTTTATAACCAGTGATTTTAAGTACCATCAATTCTTTGATGCTGACGGCCAGCTAGTTATTGCAGATATTGGTCATTTTGAGTCTGAAATTTGCACGCAGGAGCTTATTTATGACCATCTGTCTGAAAAATTCACTACATTTGTGGCTTGTTTTTCAAAAGTGAACACGAATCCGATTAATTATTTATAGAGATTAAGATGGCAAAAGTTAAGGAAATTACAGTAGAAGATAAGTTAAAGGCACTTTATTCTTTACAGCTTATTGACTCCAAAATTGATAAAATTAGAATTGTAAGAGGAGAACTTCCATTAGAGGTTCAGGATTTAGAAGATGAAGTTGCAGGGTTAAATAAAAGGATTGCAAAAATTAACGAGGAAATAGCTGAACTTGATCAGAACGTTTCGGATAAGAAAAATATTATTGTTGATGCAGAGTCATCAATAGAAAAATACAAAGAACAGCAAAACAATGTAAGGAATAATAGAGAGTTTGATTCCTTATCTAAAGAAATTGAATTTCAAAATTTAGAAATTGAATTAGCCAATAAACGAATTAAAGAGGCCAAGTCTAAAGTTGATGGTAAAAAAGAGGTCTTGCATGAGAATGAAACTAAGTTAGAGGCAAGAACTGCTGATTTGAATTTAAAGCAAGAAGAGTTAGATAGTATTGTTACTGAAACTGAAAAAGAAGAAAAGTCTCTTGAGTCGCAATCTAAAAAAGCTGAAAAGGTAATTGACGATCGTTTGCTAGTAGCTTATAAAAGAGTTAGAGGTTCAATGAGAAATGGTTTGGCAGTTGTTTCTGTGAGTCGTGAATCTTGTGGTGGATGTTTTAACAGTATACCGCCTCAAAGACAATTGGAAATTAGATTAAGAAAGAAAGTGATCGTTTGTGAGCATTGTGGAAGAATTTTAGTAGATTCAGATTTAGCTGAAGAACTTTCTTAGGTTTTCCTTAAAATTCATTTTAAATATTTTTAAAAACCCGACTGTTGTCGGGTTTTTTTATGAGTTCTTTTTTTTAGGTTTCCTTTTTGGGTAGTTTATATATTCTTGTTCTGTTAAGTTTTTTATTGTCAATATTTTTTTACTTAGTTTCTCATTATTAAACTTAACTTTTATGGATTGATTAAAGCTTTGTTCATTTTTTGATTTTTAGGGATGTTATCTCTGAAGGGAAAACAATTGTTATTTGTTTAAACGGCTTCATTATTTTATCAATCGTTTATTTGTATTTTTACACTCGATTTAGACTTTAAGAATAGAATTAATCTACTTTAAGTTTAATACATTAACCAAAAAATCATTCCAAAATATGGCTAAAGATTTTACAACAAGAGCAGAAGATTTTTCAAAATGGTATAATGAACTGGTTATTAAGGCTGATCTTGCTCAAAACTCAGATGTAAGAGGTTGCATGGTAATAAAGCCTTATGGATATTCTATTTGGGAAAGTATGCAAGCAGAATTGGATAGGATGTTTAAGGAAACAGGGCACAGTAATGCTTATTTTCCTTTACTTATTCCCAAGTCTTATTTGAGTAAGGAGGCTGATCATGTGGAAGGATTTGCCAAAGAATGTGCTGTAGTAACTCATTACCGTCTCAAAAATAATGAAGAAGGAGATGGGGTTATTGTTGATCCAGAGGCCAAACTGGATGAAGAGTTAATTATTCGTCCAACTTCAGAGACGATTATTTGGAATACATACAGAGGTTGGATTCAATCACACAGAGATTTGCCGATTTTGATTAATCAGTGGGCAAATGTGATGCGCTGGGAAATGCGTACAAGAATATTTTTAAGAACTTCTGAGTTTTTATGGCAGGAGGGACATACAGCTCATGCAACCAAGGATGAGGCAGTTCAAGAAACCAAACAAATGCTGGATGTTTATGCCCATTTTGCTGAAAATTTTATGGCAGTACCGGTTATAAAGGGAGTGAAAACTGAAAATGAACGATTTCCAGGGGCATTGGATACCTATTGTATTGAGGCGTTAATGCAGGATGGAAAAGCATTACAGGCTGGGACATCTCATTTTTTGGGCCAAAAATTTTCCGAGACATTTGATGTTAAATTCACAGATAAAGATGGTAAGTTAAAGCATGTCTGGGCTTCTTCATGGGGGGTTTCAACGCGATTGATGGGTGCTTTGATTATGAGCCATTCTGATGATGAAGGGTTGGTAGTTCCCCCAAAATTAGCACCAATTCAAGTTGCGATTATACCAATTTACAAAGGAGAAGAACAGTTGAATGTTATTTCTGATAAACTGGAGCCGATTATAAAAGCTTTAAAGCAAAAAGGAATTCGAGTTAAATTCGATAACAGAGACAATCAGCGTCCAGGTTGGAAATTTGCTCAATATGAGTTTCAAGGTGTTCCTGTAAGATTGGCTTTAGGGAATAGGGATTTGGAAAACGGAGTGATTGAGGTTGCAAGGAGGGATGATAAATCAAAAGAGACAATTGCATTTGAGGATGTTGTGGTTCACGTTGGTCAATTGCTTGAAGAGATTCAGGCGAATTTATTTAACAGAGCTAAGAAGTATCGAGATGAGCATATTTCAGAAGTTAATTCTTATGAGGAGTTTAAAGAGGTTTTAAATGTCAAGGGAGGTTTTGTTTCAGCACATTGGGATGGAACTACTGAAACAGAGCTTAAAATTAAGGAAGAAACCTCATCAACTATTCGTTGTATTCCACTTGATAATAAACAAGAGTCTGGAACTTGTATTTATTCCGGTAAACCTTCAAATCAGCGTGTTTTATTTGCAAAGGCGTATTAAAATATTCTGTATTTCAGGAATAGATTGAAAAATGGGCGTTTTTTTAAAATAAAATTTGCGTTACAAGAAAAATCGATTTACATTTGCAGTCCTCAAATTAATTGAGGTTTTTTGGGCCCGTTCGTCTAGGGGTTAGGACGCCAGGTTTTCATCCTGGAAACAGGGGTTCGATTCCCCTACGGGCTACTTAAATTGTACAAAAAGATGTATTTCTTTTTAAAGTTTTAAAGATTATGGCAAATAGTGCTTCTGCAAAAAAGAGAATAAGACAAGCTGAAAAAAATAGAGTCAGCAATAAGTATTACCATAAAACTATGCGTAATGCAATAAGAGAGATTAACAGTCTAGAAGATAAAAAAGCTGCTGAGGATGCTTTACCTAAAGTAGTTTCTTTAATTGATAGAGTTGCGAAAAGAAATATCATTCACAAAAACAAGGCTGCTAACTTAAAGAGTTCTGTTTCAAAGAATGTTGCTTCTTTAAAATAAAAAATTTTATAATACACAATTTGAAGGGTTACTCAAAAGAGTAACCTTTTTTTATGTATCAACTAGAGGTGTTTTTTTCTGTTTTTATATAAAAAACTCCAAATTAAATTATTGTTACTGATTATTACAGATAATTTAAATCATTTAGCCGTCACTAATCTATTTTTTTTAAATTTCTTTTGTGGAAATTATGTCCTCAATAAAATCATGGGCTCTAGACGATCGTCCACGAGAGAAACTTATAGAAAAAGGATCTAAAAGTTTAAGTGATGCGGAATTATTAGCCATTTTATTGGGTAGTGGGAGCAGAAGTGAATCTGCGGTAGGTCTAGCAAAAAGAATTCTAAATTACGCACAGAATAATTTAACTGAACTTGCTAGGTTGGGAGCTGAGGATTTAATGCAGTTTAAGGGCGTTGGAGAGGCGAAAGCAGTGGTGTTGTGTTCAGCTTTTGAATTGGCAAGAAGAAGAAAGAGTGAAGTGGTTGAAAGAGCTAAAATTACATCAGCAATGGATGTTTTTAATCAAATAGCACCACTTGTTTCTGATTTGAATCATGAAGAGTTTTGGGTGTTATATTTGAATAGAGCCAATGTTGTATTAAGAAAGGAAAAAATTAGCTCTGGGGGAGTTGCCGGAACGGTGGTGGATAACAAAATAATTTTAAAAAAAGCTTTGTTAAATTTAGCTTCATCAATAATTTTAGTGCACAATCATCCTTCGGGAAATTTAAATCCAAGTATTCAGGATAAGAAAGTGACAAAAAAGATGAAATTAGCATGTGAATTGTTGGAAATTAATTTATTAGATCATCTTATAATAGCAGGAAATTCTTATTATAGCTTTGCCGACGAAATGGAGCTTTAATGAAGAAAATTCTAACCGTATTAGGTGCGCGTCCTCAAGTGATAAAATCTGCTGCAATAACTAGAGTTATTCAGTCAGAATTTGTTCATCAATTGCAGGAGATTGTTTTGAATACAGGGCAACATTATGACGCCAACATGAATTCTGTTTTTTTTGAAGAGTTATTTTTACCGGTTCCCAAGTATGATGAATCAATAGATTTGGAACAACCGTTTCCCATTAATCAAATGATATCAGGTATTGAAAAAGCGATCAAAATTGAAAACCCAGATGTTATTTTGGTATATGGAGATACTAATTCCACACTTGCTGGAGCAATTAGCGCGGTTAAAAACGATATTCCCTTAGTGCATGTTGAAGCTGGATTAAGGTCGTTTAATATGGATATGCCAGAGGAAGGTAATCGGATTTTAACAGATCATTCCTCTCGATTGCTCTTTTCTCCAACATATGAGGGGGTAAGAAACTTAAAAAGAGAAGCTATTGATGATTCTCGTGTTTTTCACTGTGGGGATATTATGTATGATAATAGTCTATATTACCATGAAAAGGCGAAAATTAAATCGTCGATTCTCCAGGATTATGGTTTGATTAAAGATCGTTATATATTGCTCACTTGCCATCGGCCAAGTAATACTGATAGCAAAGAAAATTTAGTTGAAATTTTTAACGCTGTGAAAGCCTTGTCCGAAAAAAGCAATAAAAAAATCGTTTTTCCAATTCATCCAAGAACTAAAAAACAAATTTTAAAGCTATTTGGAAAATCGTTTCTTGAGGAAGAATTGCGTGATTTTTTATTATTTCCTCCTGTAAGCTTTTTAGATACTATTATGCTAATTTCAAATGCAGATATTATTATTACGGATTCAGGAGGAATACAAAAAGAAGCCTATTTTTTTAATAAAAAGTCGCTGATTTTGAGAGAGGAAACAGAATGGATTGAAATCATAGATGAGAAAGCGGCAATTCTTGTGGGTGCAGAGAGGGAAAGGATTATTAATGGGTATACTAAAATAAAAACTCTAAAACCGTCGTTTAAACCAATTTTTGGAGATGGAATGGCAGGTTCTTTTATTTGTAAAACAATACTAAATGAGATAACATGATTTATGTTTTTACGCATAAAATAACCAGTAGGGTAAGGTTTGCATTCAATCTTATTTTTAGAGATTTGATGCAAACTGAATTTGAAATTATTACTAAAAGGCAAGAATTTGATCAGAAAAAAGGGGTTAAAATTTCATACACATTAAACCCAATAGGAGATTCGTTTTTTATTAGAAGTAAGCCACTTTTATTTGAGCAAGGAATTAACGATCAGGATATTAACATAATTCCATTTCACAGAACGAAAGCTTTTTTTGGTGCAGGTGGAAATAGCATGTTTCCTTTTGATATTTTTGCAGCTTCGTTTTATTTGGCGGCTAGATATGAGGAGTATTTACCCCATAAGAAAGATCATTTTAATCGTTTTGATGCGGATCAAAGTTTAGCATTTAAGGAGGATTTTTTACATCAGCCAGTAATTAATATTTGGGTAAATAAATTGGTGGAGGGATTACAGGAGGTATATCCAGAGTTTAAAATTCCTGAAAGAAGTTATAAATTCATTACCACTATTGATGTAGATAACGCTTATGCCTATAAGGAAAAAGGATTTGTTCGAACAATTATGGGGTATGCAAAATCTTTTTTCACGTTTAACGGAAAGGACATTAAGGATCGAACAAGAACTCTGTTGGGAGTGCAAAAAGATCCCTATGATACGTTTGATTACCAAGAAAAGTTAATCAAAGACAAAAAATTGACATTTATTTATTTCTTCCTTTTAGGAGATTATGGAATCAATGATAAAAATATACCTGTTGCAAATACTAATTTTCAGGCATTGATAAAGTCAATTTCTGACCACTCTAAAATTGGTATTCACCCCTCTTTTGCATCGAATACTAGCTTTGGTCAGTTAGAAAAAGAAGTGGGGAGGTTGAGTAAAATTATAAATCGAGAAATTTGGCGTAGCCGGCAACATTTTCTAAAGATTAACCTACCTGAAACATACAGGAACTTAATTGAGCTAGATATTACGGATGATTTCACTATGGGATATGCTTCAAATTATGGTTTTAGAGCAGGAACTTGCACGCCTTTTTATTTTTATGACTTAGACTTAGAGGTGGAAACGAATTTAAAAGTACATCCTTTTGCAATAATGGAAGGTACCTTAAAGTATTATATGGGTATAGGCCCTGATCATGCAATGGCCCACTACAGAAGGCTAATTGATGAAGTAAAAATGGTAAATGGGCATTTTATTTCTCTGTGGCACAATGATAGCTTGAATAATTATAAGCAGTGGAAAGGATGGAGATCTGTTTTTGAAGAAATGATTGAATATGGGCAGGAATAAATGGAATTTCTAAAAAGACATCAAATAGAGGATGAAAAATGGAATCAGTGTATTCTTCAATCACCAAATGGTTTAATTTATGGGCTCACTTGGTTTTTGGATGAGTTAACTTCAAATTGGTGTGCCTTTGTTATTGAAAAAGAGGACGTGTATGAAGCTGTTTTTCCTGTTCCTTACAAGAGGAAATTTGGAGTAAAGTATGTTTGTCCTCCATTTTTTATTCAACAGTTAGGGTTATTTTCTCTTGACTATTCTATCGCGAATGAAAACAAAGTAATGTCTCTCTTAATACAAAAATTCAAATTCATTGAATTAAATTTAAATTATAAGGCAGAGATAGGGGAAGTTAGAAAGAATTTAGTTCTAAGATTGAATATGGCCTACACCGATATTCAAAATTTATTTTCTAAAAATCACATTCGTAACCTTAAAAAGTCTGAAAAATCAGGTTTGAAAATCATTAAGAATTCGTCGCCAGAAAATATAATTTCTTTGTTTAGATCGGATAGAGGCTCGAACATTAAAACATATTCTAATCTTGATTATCAAAACTTGTTGAATTTATGTGCAACAGCAAGCAGTAAAAACGCCCTTATATCTTTGGGGGTGGAGCAAGATTCAGTGTTAATCTGTGGAGGTGTTTTTATGAAGTTCAAGAATCGAATAATATTTCTTTTTTCAGGAAATTCAAACGTGGGTAAAGATACGGGCTCCTTGTTTTTTCTTTTGAATACGGTAATTAAAATGTATGCTAATTCGGGATATCTTCTTGATTTTGAGGGGTCGCAAGATGAGGGTTTAAGCCGCTTTTATAAGGGGTTTGGTGCATGTGAAGAGAATTATCGGTTTTTGAAAATTAATAACCTGCCAAAGGTGGTGAAGCGTATTAAAAAGTGAATCGTTAAGTACGCCTTTTTTGTAATAAAATTGAACAAACAATCGTATAGTTAACATTTGAAATATACCTTTGTTTAATCTAAAACAACTATTTATGTCCGTTAAAATTCCTTTAAAATTTATTAATAGAGAAGTCAGTTGGTTAAGTTTTAACGAAAGGGTTTTACAGGAGGCAGAGGATGTAAAGAATCCTATTATAGAAAGAATGAAGTTTCTAGGTATTTTTTCTAATAATAGAGACGAATTTTTTAGAGTTAGAGTTGCGAATATTAGGCGCGTTGCTGAGCTTCCCGGTAAGAACTTTCTCTCCACGGGAGAAGATCCAAAGATGGTTTTGGATGTGATTTTAAAGCAGGTGTTAAAACAGCAAACTCGATTTGACCGAGTATATAAACGTCTCATTAAAGATTTACATCAAGAGAATATTTACTTTCTGAATGAAACTCAAATTGAGGAAGGGCATAAGGATTTTATTCGTGACTTTTTTGTGGACAAAGTTCGAACCAATATTGTTCCCATTATAATAAATAAGAGAAAGAATTTCCCTTTTCTTAAAGATGCTGCTACGTACATGTTTGTAAAAATGTATAATAAAAGCGACAAGAGCGAAAAGTCAGAATATGCATTGATTGAAATACCATCGGGTCAAGTAGATAGGATAATAACATTACCCTCTTCTGACAAAAAGAAATACTTAATTATGTTGGATGATATTATTCGATATAATTTACCTCAAGTATTTTCTATTTTTAACTACGATACTATAGAGGCCTACAATATTAAAGTTACTCGTGATGCTGAATTGGATATTGATGAAGACATTTCTAAATCTTTAGTAGATAAATTATCGAAAGGAATTAAAAATCGACAGGTTGGTGAACCCGTTCGATTTGTATATGATGATCAAATGCCAAGAGACATGCGGCAACTCATCGAGAAAAAGATGAAGTTGCAAAAAAGTGATAACTTAATTCCCGGAGGGCGTTATCATAATTTTAAGGATTACATAGCATTTCCTCAAATTGGTAATTCTAAGTTGTTAAACCCATCAATGCCTCCACTAGCCAATAAGGATTTAGAGGGCGTTTCCAGTATTATCGACGTGATTAAAAAGAAGGATGTCGCTTGTTTTTATCCTTTTCAAAAGTTTGATTATGTAATTGACTTCCTTCGTCAGGCAGCTATTGATCCAAACGTAACAACGATAAAAATAAATATTTACAGAGTTGCGAACAACTCACGAATTATTAATGCCTTAATCAATGCAGCTAAAAACGGAAAAGATGTAACTGTTTTAATTGAGTTAAGAGCTCGATTTGACGAGCATAATAATATAAAGTGGAGTCAAAATTTAGAAGAAGAAGGCGTGAAAGTTCATTTTGGTTTACGTGGGCTAAAGGTTCACAGTAAACTTATTATGGTAAAGCGCAAGGAAGGAAGAGGTCAAACAACCTATGTGCATGTTGGGACTGGTAATTTTCATGAGAAAACAGCCAAAATATACTCTGATGCTTCATTGCTTACATCGGATAAACGTATAGCAAACGATATTGAAAAAGTATTCGATTTTGTTGAGAGGCCTTACATGAACAAACGTTTTAATAATATTATTATATCTCCTTATAATACTAGATCCAAATTTATTCGATTGATAAATCAGGAAATAAGAAATGCGAAAAAAGGTAAACTCGCCAAAATTACTATCAAACTGAATAATTTTAATGATCCTGAATTAATTAAGAAGTTTTATGAAGCATCGTGTGAGGGAGTTGAAATAAAGATGATTATCAGAGGCATTTGTTCTTTAGTTCCAGGAGTGAAAGATTTATCTGAGAATATAGAGGTTGTTTCTATCATTGATAGATATCTTGAGCATATTAGAATGTTCCATTTTCACAATGGAGGAAATGAATTGTTTTTTATTGGTTCGGCAGACTGGTTGGTTCGCAATTTAGATAGAAGGGTTGAGGTTACTACTCCAATTTATGATCCTAAGATTCAGGATAACATGCGTGAATTTTTGGATTTACAATTAAAAGACAATGTAAAGGCAAGAGTTATCGATGAGAAAGGCAAAAATAAATATGTAGCTAAAAAAGGTAAGAAGATTCGTTCACAAATAGAACAGTACAATTATTTTAAATCTTTACTAGATTAATTTACCAATATAAGGAACGCAAATACAAATGGGGATGCAATAAGCAACCCATCGAAACGATCTAGAATCCCTCCATGTCCAGGCATTATTTTACCTGAGTCTTTTACACCCATACTTCTTTTGAACATGCTTTGAGCAAGGTCACCCATTGACCCGAAGATTGATATAATTACTCCAATTGCAATCCATTGCCAGATAGGCATGCAATTAAAAATAATGCTCATTAATACTGAAATACCAATTGCTAAAATACCACCTCCAATGCTACCCTGCCATGTTTTGTTTGGAGAAATTCGTTCAAATAACTTATGTTTTCCAAAAGCCTTTCCTGATAAATATGCACCAGTATCATTACTCCATAAAATGAAGTAAAATCCAAGTATAAGTTCAGCACTATACTCCTCTAGATAATTTGGAAATTCGCCGTTGGCATAAATAAGTAAACCGAAAGGAAGTGCAACATATAAAATAGGAAATAAGGAATGTGCTATATTAGAGAAAGGCTCTTCTTTTTTATTGTACAATTCAATTAATGGTATTGCAAAAATTCCCAACAATAAAACGGCGATAAACGTAGTGCTACTAAGTCCCAAAATCTGTTCTGACGTAATTGCTAAAAATGCAATAGCAGCATTGAATATGCCTAGAGGCAAGTTTGGAGAGATTTTAGAATTTACATTTAAAATATTTAAATACTCCCAACTTCCAACAATCACAAAAAATAGATATAACCCAAATAGTGATACTGGATGAAGATATGTACAGATGATTAAAACTATTACAAAAATTAAACCTGTAATTGCTCTTTTAAGCATACTTATGTTCTTGGATTATCATCTTTATTTTCTTCCTCAACAGGGGAGTTTTCATCTTCTTTTTCTTCTGATAGTTCTTCAGAATTGTTTGCTTTTTCTTGGGTGATTTCAGTTTCTTGAGATTCAGCGTTTTCTTCAGTTTTATCTTCTGATTCTATTTCCTCTTCTTCGGTTTCTGAACCAGGTCTTTTTCCAAAAATAACTTCTAAATCCTCTTTAAAAATGACCTCTTTTTCTAATAATGCTTCAGCAAGTTTAGTGAGTTTTTCTTTGTTTTCGGATAGGATTTCTTTAGCCTTAACATAAGCTTTTTCCACAATTTTACTAATTTCTTGGTCAATTACTTGAGCAGTATGCTCACTGTAAGGTTTGCCAAAAGAATATTCACTTTGACCCGTTGAATCATAGTAAGAAATGTTTCCTAGCTTGTCATTTAAACCGTAAATCGTTACAATTGCCTGAGCTTGCTTAGTCACTTTTTCTAAATCACTTAATGCACCGGTGGATATTTCTCCAAATATAATTTCTTCTGCTGCTCTACCTCCCAATGTGGCACACATTTCATGAAACATTTGTTCTTTAGTGGTTATTTGTCTTTCCTCCGGTAAGTACCAAGCCGCACCTAACGATTTACCTCTGGGGACAATAGTTACTTTCACCAAAGGAGATGCATACTCCATCATCCAACTAACAGTAGCATGTCCTGCTTCATGAAAAGCAATTGTTTTCTTCTCCTTAGGCTTTATAATTTTATTTTTCTTTTCTAATCCACCAATAACTCTATCCACAGCGGCTAAAAAGTCATCTTTCCCTACGTGTTTTTTATTTTGGCGCGCAGCAATTAATGCTGCTTCATTACAAATATTTGCAATGTCTGCTCCTGAAAAACCTGGGGTTTGACGTGCAAGGAAATCTACTTCAACGCTATCATCTAGTTTTAATGGTTTTAAATGTACTTCAAAAATTTCTTGACGTTCATTTAAATCGGGCATATCAACCATAATCTGTCGGTCGAATCTTCCTGGTCTAAGAAGTGCTTTGTCGAGTATGTCAGCTCTGTTTGTTGCCGCCATTACTATGATTCCGCTATTTGAACCAAAACCATCCATTTCTGTAAGCATTTGGTTTAAAGTGTTCTCACGTTCGTCATTGGCTTGTTGTGCTGGGTTTTTACCTCTTGCTCTACCAATTGCATCAATTTCATCAATAAAGATTATGCATGGTGATTTTTCTTTTGCTTGCTTAAATAGGTCTCGAACTCTTGACGCACCAACACCTACAAACATTTCAACAAAATCAGAGCCTGACAGAGAGAAGAATGGCACTTGAGCTTCGCCTGCAACAGCTTTGGCTAACAATGTTTTACCAGTCCCAGGAGGTCCAACCAACAGAGCTCCTTTTGGTATTTTTGCACCAAGAACTGTGTATTTTTTTGGGTTTTTAAGAAAATCAACGATTTCAACAATTTCTTCTTTTGCCTCTGCTAAACCAGCCACATCTTTAAAACTAACATCTACTGTTGTGTCCTTTTCAAAAAGTTTTGCCTTTGATTTACCAATGTTGAAAATTTGCCCTCCCGGGCCTCCACCTCCTCCCATTCGCCTCATCATAAACATCCAAACAGCAATGATTAAACCAAAGAATATAATGTAGCTAAATAAATTATCCCACATCGATGGTTGTTGATTTCTTGAAACAATTGTAAAATTATCTCCTTGATTTGAACTTGAATCGGCAATTTTTTGCATTTCATTTTTTGCCTGAGATGCATCATGAATATCAAATTGATAATAACCTCCTTTTCTTAATTTTTGATGTTCTGGAAGAGTTTTTGCATTGTCAGTAACATGCGCTTCACAATATGCATAGTCGCCCTCTTTTACAATAACAACTCTTTTAATTTCGCCTTTTTTAATGAATTCGTAGCATTCATCTGAACTTATTTTTGTAGGTCCATTATACATATCCAAAAATTGAAAGCTTAAGAGTAAACCTCCAATAACTACATAAATCCACCAAACCGGAATGATTTTGGGGCTTTTAGGCCCTTTTCCTCCTGTATTTTTTCCTTTCATATTATTCATCTTCTAGAATAGTTATTTCGGCATCAGCCCACAATTCTTCAATATTATAAAAATTTCTTACTTCTTTTTGGAAAACATGCACAACAATCGAAGAGAAATCAATCAAAACCCACTCTCCATTTGTATACCCTTCTTTTTTCCATGGATACTCTCCTAAAACAGTTTTTACTTCTTTTTCCACAGATTGAGCTGTAGCAGATACATGCGTCCTAGATGTCCCGTGGCATACTACAAAGTATTCTGAAACAGCGTTCTCTAAATTTTTTAGATTTAAAATGTGAATATTCTTGGCCTTATTGTTTTTTAATCCTTCAATAACTATTTCCAATAATTTCTCGGTTGGTAGGCTCACTTTTTGTGCTGTGTTTGTTGCTGTTCTAATTGGAGCAAAAGTAACTAAATTCTATTAGTACTATGTTAAAAAGATTACAAAATGGTTAAATATTATTAATTGCGGAGTATTACCTTTATGAACGCATGGTATATTTTGGGAAAAGTAGGATTCATTACACTGAAGTAGATTCAACCAATGAAGAACTGAAAAGGCTTTTTTCTAGTAAAGAATTGGAAAATGGCACCTTGCTTACTGCTGACTTTCAAACTGGTGGCAAAGGGCAAATGGGATCGAATTGGGAAAGTAGTCGTGGGAAGAATTTTTTAGGTACATTTTTTTTGAACTCAATTGTTCCACTAAGTGAAGTTTTTGTTTTGAATATGATAGTTAGTCTTGCCTTGAGGGAAACGGTTGCTGAATTTGTGAAAGGTAATGTTGAGATAAAATGGCCAAATGATATTGTTGTGAATCGAAATAAAATTGCAGGGATTTTAATTGAAAATAAATTTAAGCTCAACGAGCTGGCTGGGTCCTTCTTAGGCATTGGGCTAAATTTGAATCAAAAATCTTTTCACGGGTTTGCAAGATCGGGAACTTCAATAGCAAAAGAAGTTGGTTGTTTAGTAAATCAAGAAAATATAATCTCAAGAATGTGCTTTCACATTCAACAATTTTATTCGCTATATCAGCTTAAAGGTTTTGAAACAATAAATTTTATATACCAACAGGACTTATATTTAAAAGGCGAGGAACATAAGTTCAAAATAGGTAAAGATACGCGGTATTTAACATTGCAATCGGTAAGCAAGCAAGGTGATTTACAGCTTTTTAATCAATTTGGAAAAATTGAGGAGTTTGGGCTCAAGGAGATTCAATTCTTACTTTAAAATGATAGAAGTTAAACCTTTATTTAATTAAATCTTTTTTCTAGATTAACGAGTATGGCCGTAATCCAAGTTTTTATTTTTGCTTCAAAAGTAATGTCAATAATTGGCGCGGTATCGGTTTCCGCATGAACTGTAACTGACGATCCGTTTTTTTCTTCTTCAATGTCAAATCGAATTGCTGTGGAAAATTCCACATTTTCCGTCGATTCAATTAAGACGTAGTCATTCGTAATTGAGGTGATGGAGAAATTAAAACGAGCCGCCCATTTCAGAATGAATGTAATAGTATCTCCATTTATTTTAAGATGTTTTGTTTTTTTGAAGGATATAATCTCCGCCATGTTAGAGGTTTCGCCTAAAAACTCAAAAAGCTCTTTAGGAGAGCTTTTTAGTTTAATTGTATTTGTTGAAAGGTGAATCATTTTATTTTCCAGTCCAATTGGAGGGGTCTAATCGCCAATCTTTAATCAAAGTAACATCAGACTCTGTTATATAACTCGAATCAAGAGCTTGCTGAACCAGTGCATCATAGTCTGAAAGAGTAATTAATTCGCAATTCGCTTCTTTTAGTTTGTTGAAGGAAATTTGAAAGTTGTAGGTGAAAATGGCTGCCATTCCAAGAACTGTTGCACCAACTTCTTTTAAAGCTTCAACGGCTTTCAAACTACTCCCCGCAGTGGAAATTAAGTCCTCTATAACAACAACTCTCTGCCCACTCTCCACTTTTCCTTCAATTAAATTTCCTAAACCATGGTTTTTTGCTGATGCTCTGACATAGGCAAAAGGAACGCCTAACTCTTCCGCCACTAACGCTCCTTGAGCAATTGCTCCTGTGGCTACGCCAACAATTACATCTGGAGTTCCAAACTTTTCAAGAATCGCTTTTGCTAACTCTTGTCTAATGTAAGTTCTGATAGGTGGAAAGGAAAGGGTGATTCTATTGTCACAATAAATTGGTGATTTCCAACCCGACGACCAAGTGAAGGGTTCCTTGGGTTGTAATTTTATTGCTTTTGCTTGTAGTAAATATTCTGCTACTTTTGCTGCGGTTTCCAGATTCAAAATCATTTTGCAAATGTATAAAGTTTTTATTTACGATAAACCTGTTTTAATTCACAAAAATTCTACAAAAGAGGGAAGTTATGAACAGTTGTCAGAGCTTGGCAATAGTAAAACAATAATTTCTTTACTGGAAAGAAAAGATGTTCGTGGAGTAGAAATAGTAACAAACAATCCATTAAAAGAATGGGAACTGTTTAAGTTGAGTTTCAAGTTTATTATTGCTGCAGGAGGTGTGGTGTACAATTCAAACGATGAGATTTTAGTGATTTTCAGAAACGGAAAATGGGATTTACCCAAAGGTAAATTGGAAAAAGGTGAAGACATTCCAACGTGCGCAATTAGAGAAGTAGAAGAGGAGTGTGGGGTCAGTGACTTGGAAATAACAAAAGAACTTCCGAGTACTTACCATTGTTATCAATCAAAGAAGGGCAATTGGATTTTAAAGCGAACATATTGGTATAAAATGATGTGTGAATACAACGGAGAATTAGTCCCACAAAAAGAGGAAGGTATTGAAGCGGTAAAATGGTTTCATAAAAAAGGGTTTAGCGAGATAAAATTAAATACTTACGAATCTATTAAATCAGTTTTAAACCTTTTAAATTAATCTAACGTGAACATCCAGATAAATTTCAACCATTTATTGAAGATATTCAAAAAAAAATTTAAAAATAATCATTAAATTAAACCTTATGGAAAGTGGGTCCTTAAAATATTATGCTAGGTTTTCCGCCATTGCTGCTCAGATGGGTGGAACTATATTTGCTGGTGCCTATTTTGGGAAATGGCTGGATTCGAAATATCCTATGGATAAAAATTGGTTTACTATAGTTTTCACGCTGTTATCGGTTACAATAGCTCTTTTTAGTGTGTTAAAACAAGTAAATAAAATAAATAAAGAACTAGATGAAAGAAAAAAGAAGGAGTCAAAAAAGGTTAATTAGTTTTTTTGTTTTGCTTTTAATTGTGTTATTGTTGGTTTTTGGATTTCAAGTTTTGGTTAATTATTATCTAGGCAAGCATCTTTTTTCAAATAGAATCATCGAGTCGTACTTCATAAATTTTTCATTAGGATTTGCTTCTTTTGTTGTTTTGATTCTCTCTTTAAAAAAATATATTTCAAGTTTAGGTTTCATATTTATGTACACAAGCTTTGCAAAGTTTGTTGTTTTTTACTTCGTTTTTAAAGCTGATTACAGCCTAGATGGAAATGTTGATATATCAGAGTTCTTGACTATCATGATTCCTTATTCCTTTACGTTGACTGCTGAGATTTATGCAATGTCAAAAGTGCTTAAGAATTGATTTTTTAAGAGTAGTTTTTTTTTATCCCAAAAAATATCCTTTTAACGCTTTCCTAATCGCTTTTTATTCTTATTTTTGCACAGAGTTTTCAAGAGGTTTATTAGAATTTATTAGAACATGAGTAAGTTTTTAAAGTTATCGCTCCTTTTAGTTTTAGTACTAAATATATTTGGTTGTTCTGAAGAACAGCTTACTGATGAAGCGAAAGCAGAGAGAAAATTAAAAATCAAGGAAGATATTCAGCATCACTTAAAAGATGCGCATGATTTCCATTTGTTTACGGTAGAAGGTGCAGATGGTGAAGAGGATACTCATTATGGATTCCCTTTACCCGTTATACTAATTGATGGTGGTCTTCAAGTATTTATGTCTTCTGATTTTCACCACGGAGAAGCAGTAGCTGAATCCAATGGTAATTTTTACAAATTGTACCACGGAAAAATCTATAAAACAGATTCAAAGGGTACTATTATATTATCAGGTGATAGTATAGGTGATTTTTACACGCCTTATGACGGTAAAATATACAAGACAGATGCTGAAGGTACTATTACATTAGATGATAGTAATCATCCAACAAATTCTATGCTATCTGATATTTCAATTGAAGAAAGTATTCATCCAACAAATGATAAACCTTTTGATATTTCAATAACCAAAAGTGTACTGAGTGTAATTTTGGTTTCAATCTTAATTTTCTTCTTGTTTGGAAGAATGGCAAAGAACTATAAGTCATCTCCGCTTCCAAAAGGATTTGGGAAATTCGTTGAGCCGATAATTATATTTGTTCGCGATGAAATCGCTATTCCAAATATTGGTGAGAAATATTACTCAAGATACATGAGTTATTTGCTTACGGTATTTTTCTTTATTTGGTTCATTAACTTAACAGGATTAACGCCATTTGGTATAAATGTTACTGGTAACATTGCAGTAACTTCTGCTCTGGCAATTATGACCTTTCTTATTACTAACTTTTCGGGTAAAAAAGATTACTGGAAGCATATTTTCTGGATGCCTGGTGTACCAACACCTATGAAATTTGTATTAGCTCCAATTGAATTATTGGGTGTTATTATTAAGCCATTCGCTCTTTTGATTCGTTTGTATGCGAATATTTCAGCAGGGCATATTGTATTGATGAGTTTGATTGGGTTGTTGTTTGTTTTCCAAAACTGGTTTGCTAGAGGAGCATTTTTGGGGCTTACAGTATTCCTGTCATTAATTGAGCTTTTGGTTGCGTTTTTACAAGCCTATATTTTTACGATGCTAACCGCATTGTACTTTGGAATGGCGGTTGAAGAGCACGATCATGAACATGCTCACTAAACTTGAATGTTTAATTTTTAATTTATATATATTATGACTATTCCTAATATCGTTGGAGCTGGACTTATCGTAATTGGTGCCGGAATGGGTATCGGTAAAATCGGTAGTGCAGCAATGGAAGGTATTGCGCGTCAGCCTGAAGCTACAAACAAAATTCAAACAGCAATGTTAATTGCTGCCGCTCTTATTGAGGGTATTGGATTTGCAGCTTTATTTGCAGCGTAAAAAACCTAACAAGAGTTACAGCGATTGGCTGTAACTCTTGTTTATTAAATTAATCAAAAACTAATTAAAAGTTTTCATGGAAAAACTAATTGCAGAATTTTCGGTAGGGTTATTTTTTTGGCAAACATTATTGTTTTTAGGGCTTCTTTTCTTACTAAGAAAGTTTGCCTGGAAACCAATTTTGGGTGCGGTTAACAGTAGAGAGGAAAGTATTAGAAAAGCTTTAGATTCGGCCAAAGAAGCTGAAGAAAAAATGGCTTCTATCACAGCTAAAAACGAAGAGTTTTTAAAACAAGCGAGAGAGGAAAGAGACATTATATTAAGAGAAGCTAAAGATGCTAAAGACGCTATTGTTGCTGAAGCTAAAGGTGTTGCTAAAGAAGAGGCGGATCGTATTTTAGTTTCTGCTAATGAACAAATCGCTAATGAAAGAATGAAGGCTGTTACCGAATTGAAAAACCAAGTTGGTAAACTTTCCCTTGAAATCGCGGAAAAGATTTTAACAGCAGAATTAGACGATAAATCCAAGCAAGAAGCTTTAGTAAATAATTTAGTAGAAGACGTAAACTTAAATTAAAATGGCATACGGAAGAGCCGCAGTACGTTACGCAAAATCTATCATTCAACTTTCTATTGAACAAGATATACTTGATTTAGTGAAAGCAGATATGGATTTGATTCGTTCAACTTGTGCTGGATCCAAAGAATTGGTTTTGTTGTTGGAGAGCCCAATTGTTAAAGCAGATAAAAAACTAGCTGTTTTAAACGCTGTGTTTGGATCAAAATTATCCGCTTTAACCAATAAATTCATTACAATTCTTACCAGTAAAGGAAGAGAGTCATTAATAGATGATATTGCTTTTGCTTTTGAAGATCAATATTTGGCGCATAAAAATGTGTTGAGAACTGTTATTAAATCGGTTGATGGATTGAATGACGATTTCAAATTTAAGGTGACTGAATTGGTTAGAACTGCTTACGAAAAGGATGTTCAAATTATTGAAGAAAAAGATCCTTCCTTAATTGGAGGTTTTGTCTTAACTATTGGAGACAAACAAGTTGATGCTAGTATCAGCAGAAAACTTGCTGAATTGGAAAAAGAATTCAGCAAAAATACATACATGAAAGATTATTAATATTTAGAAAAGTTAAAAACTAATTATAATGGCAGAAGTAAAACCAGCAGAGGTATCAGCAATTTTAAGAGAGCAATTAGCTGGCTTAAAAACTGAAGCAGAGTTACAAGAAGTTGGTACTGTTCTTCAAATTGGAGACGGTATTGCTCGTGTTTACGGTTTATCAAACGTTCAATACGGAGAGTTAGTAGAATTTGAAAATGGATTGCAATCTATGGCTCTTAACCTTGAAGAAGACAATGTAGGTCTTGTACTTTTAGGTAGTGGAAAAGGAATCAAAGAAGGAGCAACAGTTAAAAGAACTGGTAAAATTGCTTCTGTAAAAATTGGAGAAGGTATCGTTGGACGTGTTGTTAATACGCTAGGTGATCCTATAGATGGTAAAGGTCCAATACAAGGTGAACTTTACGATATGCCAATTGAAAGAAAAGCTCCTGGTGTTATTTACCGGCAGCCGGTTGATGAGCCTTTACAAACTGGAATCAAAGCTGTTGACTCAATGATTCCAATTGGAAGAGGACAAAGAGAATTGATTATTGGTGACCGCCAAACAGGAAAGACTACTGTAGCCATTGATACAATTATAAATCAAAAAGAATTTTATGATGCTGGTGAACCTGTTTATTGTATCTATGTTGCAATAGGACAAAAAGGGTCAACAGTTGCTGGGATTGTTGCTACTCTTGAGAAGGCGGGTGCTATGGCATATACAACTGTTGTTGCTGCAAGTGCTTCTGATCCTGCGCCAATGCAGTTTTTTGCTCCGTTTACGGGTGCTGCAATAGGTGAATATTTCAGAGATACTGGACGTCCTGCATTAATTGTTTATGATGATTTGTCAAAGCAAGCAGTTGCTTACCGTGAAGTTTCTTTATTATTAAGAAGACCTCCAGGTCGTGAAGCGTATCCAGGAGATGTATTTTACTTACACTCAAGATTATTAGAAAGAGCAGCCAAATTAAATTCATCGGATGAGATTGCTGCGCAAATGAATGATTTACCAGATGTATTGAAAGATAAAGTAAAAGGTGGAGGTTCTTTAACTGCACTGCCAATTATTGAAACTCAAGCGGGTGATGTATCAGCATACATTCCTACTAATGTTATCTCGATTACTGATGGGCAAATCTTCTTAGAATCTGACTTGTTCTTATCGGGCGTTCGTCCAGCGATTAATGTTGGTATATCAGTATCTCGTGTAGGTGGTTCTGCTCAGATTAAGTCGATGAAAAAGATTTCTGGTACGCTTAAGCTTGATCAGGCACAGTATAGAGAATTAGAGGCTTTTGCTAAGTTTGGTTCAGACTTAGATGCTGCAACAAAAATGGTTATTGATAAAGGAGCTAGAAACGTTGAGATTTTAAAGCAAGCACAAAATAGTCCTTATACTGTTGAAGAGCAGTGTGCTATTATATTTTCTGGTACAAATGGTTTAATTATGGATGTTCCTGTGAACAAGGTTAAGCAGTTTGAATCGGATTATTTAGCAGTTCTTAAAGCGAGTCATTCTGATGTGTTGGCTTCTCTAAAAGCTGGTAAATTGACAGATGAAGTGGTTGAAACGTTAACGAAAGTTACCAAAGAGGTATCTTCTAAGTTTGCTTGATAAATGAAATTCATGAGGTGGTTTAAGAATCACTTCTAATCATAAATTTTGAATTAGCTAAATGCCGAATTTAAAGGAAACTCGAAATAGGATTACATCTGTAAAATCTACGATGCAAATCACTAGTGCTATGAAAATGGTGTCTGCTGCTAAGTTAAAGAGAGCAACTGATGCGATTACTAAGATGCGACCGTATGCTGAAAAATTGCATGAAATTTTGGTTAATCTTACAGCTGGAGCTGAAAGTTCTGATGATAATGTATATGCTTCTGTAAGACCAGAGGAAAAGGTTTTAATTGTTGCAGTTACTTCAAACAGAGGTTTGTGTGGAGGGTTTAATGCCTACATTACAAAAAGTTGTGTCAATTTAGCAAATAAGGAATATGCTTCTAAAGAAGTTTCTTTTTTATGTATAGGAAAGAAAGGAGGTGAGTTCTTGGCAAATAAAGGGTTAAATGTTGTTGGAAAGGAGATTGAGTTGTTCAATGATTTAAATTTCGACACTGTTGCTCCAATTGCTGAAAAAGTAATGTCTGAATTTGTTGAAGGCAAATACGATAAGGTTATTTTAGTATACAATCATTTTCAAAATGCAGCGATACAAATTGTTCAAAATGAACAGTTTTTACCGATTGTAGTGGATGAAAGTGAAGAATCATCAACTGCAACAGACTATATTTATGAACCAAATAAGGAAGATATTATATCAGAATTAATTCCTAAATCGCTGAAAACGCAGTTTTATAAAGCGCTTTTGGATTCTGTTGCTGGGGAGCATGGTGCGCGTATGACGGCTATGCATAAAGCTACTGATAATGCTAAGGATTTAGCGGATAATTTAACGCTTCAATATAATAAGGCTCGTCAAGCAGCTATTACAACAGAAATTTTAGAAATTGTTGGAGGTGCTGAAGCATTGAAAGGCTAAATATTTAAAAATTGTAAATACTAAAAAGCCACCTTATGGTGGCTTTTTTTGTTTTATAACCTATCACTAATCAAAAACGTTAATGTCCTAAAAATTAATTACCTTCAATTCAGGTATAGTTTTTGGTGTTAAACCATATTGGAAAAGGTCAAGTCATATCGAATAAAGTTTATTCTTTTGGGTTTAGCATTATTGCTATTTTCAGGGTTGTTTAAATTGTATTATCAGGATCGATCGTGGTCAGTAAATCACCAGGCAAATCATTTCCAAGAGGCTTTAAATAAAATAGATTCAAGACTTTTTAATGAAATTCAACATTATAAATCGGTAGTTGATACTTCTGGTTTAGAAGCTCTTTTAAGAAATGATGTTGATTATCACAAAAAACTTGAGTCTGATGGTATAGGCATTTATATTTATTCAGATGGTAATTTGAAGTTTTGGAGCACCAATAAGTTTATCATTCCTGACGAATTAACCAATTCTGGTCTTTCAAAATCTAAAAATGGGTTTTACTTAACAGAAGTTTTGAGAGAGGGAAAAAAAATTATAATCGCTCAATTTTACATAAAAAAGTCATTTGGTTTTGAGAATTCATATATAAATAATTCTTTTGATAGTAAACTTTATTTAGATAAGGGGTGGAATATACAATTGGGTGAAATTAAAGATGGATTTCAAATTACATTAGCGTCAAACCAAGATTCTTTATTTATTCAACCTACAAACCTTTTTGAATCACCTCATAACATTACATTAATGATTTTCGAGGTTATAGGCTTACTTGTTTTTTTTATTGGGTGTGTTTTGATGGCTAAACGGCTAAGCTTTTTGCGGAAATCACTATTTCTAATTAGTATACTAGGCTCTGTTCGTTTGATTTTATGGTGGTTTAATGCTCCAGTAAATCTTCATGGCCTTGCATTGTTTGACTCTAAATTACTTGCTTTTTCAACGCTTGTTCCCTCGTTAGGTGATTTACTTTTGTACATAATTTTCGCTCTGGTTTTAATTTTTTCTTTGTTTAAGCATGTCAATTATTCATCTCAAAGCCTTTCTAAATATAAGTATGCAATTGTTTTTCTCGGTTTTGGAGCTGTTTATCTAATTACATGGGGTATTGTTGAAACTGTTGAGGGGATAGTTTTGTATTCTGAAATTCCTCTTGATTTGTCTCATATTTTATCGGTTGAATACACTACTCTTATAGCACTTTTTTGCATTGCTGGAATTATTGCTGTTTATGTTGTTGTTTGCTGGAAGCTTATTGAATTATTACATAAACTTTCATTTACACTTAATTTTATTTTGATTGGCTTTTTGGTTGCCATTTTACTAATTACTGTTTTGGGATTGTTGGTAGGCTTTTCAGATGCGTATGAGATTTTGTGGTCCATACCTGTATTTTTCTTATTGAGTTATTCTTTCTATACAAATCATAAGGTTGTTTCATTTTCAGTATCGATTAGCTTACTATTTCTTTTTTCATTAATGATTACTCAATCCTTAAGAAATTACACGGATCAAAAAACTATTGATGACAAGAAACAGTTGCTTACAAAGTTGGCAAAGGAGAAGGATTTAATTGCTGAGTATTTGTTTCAAAATGTACAACAATCGATAACTCAAGATATAGGCGCACATGATCTACTCTCAGACGATTCGAATAGTGATCAGGATATTTTTAAATATTTTAAGAAAAAATATTTTCAAGGTTTTTGGGATCGATTTGATTTACAGATTAATCCATGCTTTAGAGGAGATAGTATTTTATTTTTAAATGAATCCAATCCAATTTCATGTGACCAATTCTTTTCAGATATTATTGAATCTGTTGGAGTGGAAGTATCACCTGGATTTTATTATTTGGAGAATCAAAATGGAAGAATTAGTTATTTAGGAATTGTTTCTTTTACTAAAAATGACAAAGTTTATCTTGAATTAGATTCTAAGTTTAAACCCGATGGTGTAGGTTTTCCAACTTTATTACTAGATGAACAAGTCGAACGAAAATCTTTAAATCCTGAGTATGCCTTTGCTCATTTCAAATCTGGGGAATTGGTTAAACAAAAAGGACCTATTTTATATAGTACTAAACTTTCCTATTATTCTATTCATCCAGATAATAAGTGGAATTATTTTGAACAAGATCAAATTGGTCATTTGGTCAAGCGTTTGGACAATGATGTTTATTTTCTCAGTGAGAAAATTACGAGCACATGGAATCAGATGGCATTTTATTCATATTTATTCGCCTTTTTTTCCATGTTAACTATTGTTACAATAGTTATGTATCGATTTTTTTATGGTAAGATGAATGAAGGGTCTAGTTTTAAAACTAGATTTCAATCGGTTATAATATTCATACTTTTTTTTAGTACTGTATTCATTGGGGTTGGAAGTGTTTATTACTTGAAAAACCAATACAATCAAAAGAATTTTGATGCAATATCTGAAAAAATAAAGTCCGTCAAAATTGAAGTAGAACAGAAATTAGGAGAAAATGAATCCATTGAGAAAACAGACAGAGATTACGCGCAGTTGATACTTGAGAAGTTCTCTAAAGTGTTTTTTACGGACATTAATTTGTTTGATCCAAATGGGAAATTGGTAGTTTCTTCACAGCATAAAATGTTTAAAGAAGGCCTAGTTGGTGAACGAATGAATCCTTTAGCCATGTATCAAATGCTCTTTAATGCACAATCTCAATTTGTGCAAATTGAGGAAATTGAAGGTATGCAATTTCTCTCAGCCTATGTTCCTTTTTACAATAATGACGGAAATTTGATGGCCTACCTGAATCTTCCTTACTTTGCTCGATCAAATGATTTAAAAAATGAAATTTCAGATTTCATTGTTGCGCTGCTTAATATTTATGCCTTATTAATTGTTTTAGCACTTGTGATAGGGTTGATTTTAACCAATAAGATTACCGAACCTCTAAGGTTAATCCAGGAAAAAATGTCAAGTATTCAACTTGGGGAATCAAACGAACTTATTAATTATACTGGAAAGGATGAAATAGGCATACTAGTTAAAGAATACAATAGAATGATTATTGAATTAACTGAGAGTGCAAAGAGGTTGGCTGAAACTGAGAGAGAGGATGCTTGGAGAGAAATGGCTAAACAAGTAGCTCATGAAATAAAAAATCCATTAACGCCTATGAAATTGAGTATTCAACATTTGCAGATGAGGTGGACGCTATTTGATGAAAAGGAAAGGCATGAGAGATTCGATACTTTTGCAAAAAATTTAATTCAACAAATTGATACATTATCGGCGATAGCTGGTGAGTTTTCATCTTTTGCGAAGTTAGGAGAAAGTGAGTTTAAAGAAATTGACTTAAGAGAAATAATCAAATCTGCTGTAGACGTTTATAATTGGACAAATGGTGTTGAGGTTGTTTTTCAGAGTAATGATGATTTAAAAGTATACGGCGATAAAGATCAAATGCTTCGGGTATTCAATAATTTGATTAAAAATGCTATTCAAGCAATTCCAACTGAAAGAGATGGCTTGGTAAAAGTGTACACTCATCTCGAAAATAATTTTTTGAAAATTGTTGTTGAAGATAATGGTAAAGGCATATTAGAAGATGATTATAGTCGAATTTTTGTGCCAAATTTCACCACAAAAAATTCAGGTATGGGACTTGGATTGGCTATGGTTCAAAAGATAATTGAGAATATGGGCGGGCAAATTTATTTTGAAACGGAAGAGAAAACGGGTACAAAATTTATTATTGAATTGGAGGTTGGATAATTTTATATCGTTTAATTTTCATAATTAATCTATACAAAAAAAGATTAAGTCTAATTTAAGTAACCTTTTAAAGATTTATCAGTTTCAAACCTTAGTTGGCTGATGGGAAACATTCTTAAAACCTAATTAAACTCTTTTAAGTAAGAACTTTTTTTATTTCATTTTGAAATGTTTTATAGTTTCTTTTAGTAGTTAACTAATAAAAAAAATGACTAACGAATTCAATTATTTCAATTTTATTTGAGCAACCAAGATATAATATTCAACTACAAACAGGTATCCCATAAAAATGAACCTGTATTCCAACAAAACAACAAAAAAGTGGATAACCATTTGCTAGAATTAACAGCAGCTAATTATATTTTAAAAAAGCAAAATGAATCCATACATAAAGCTCAGGAAATTGTAAATTCAAGTTTACGTTACGGAAGAATAATTCAAAATAGTATTAATGCCAGTAATGAAGAGGTTTCTAATTTATTTTCGGATAGTTTCACCTTTTATTGTCCCCAAAATTTTATTGGAGGAGATTTAATTTGGACGCAAAGATGTAAATTTGGTAAGATTATTGCAGTTGTGGACTGTATGGGGCACGGAGTTCCTGGTGCAATGTTGGCTATGTCAGTGTATCATTTTTTGAATTCAATATTGTTAGAGAATCGATTTGAATCAGTTACTGATTTCTTATGTAAAGTATCTGATGCCTATTATAAAAGTTTTTTTGATTCCAATAAGGGAGAGGATTTTGCCGATACTTTTGATATCTCTCTCTGTGTTGTTGATGAAAAAT
>JBJKXR010000023.1:0-33011 GCA_045561495.1 Flavobacteriales bacterium
GTTTTCGAAGGCTTCTTAATTCCTGAATATAAGCTCCAAATGTCATCAGCTTGTTGTAGGAGAAATCTAGATTTCTTAGGTACTTTAGTTCTAGAATATCTTTAGAAATAGATAGTATATTATTGTTCGAAATATCTAAATTGAAAAGCAGCGTATTCTTATTAATTCCTTTGATACTTTTGAGTTTATTATGACTTAAATCTAAGTCTTTTAAAACTTTCATTCTTTTCAGTTCTCGGGGGAATTTATAAATGGAATCATTGGAAAGGTTTATTTTTTTTATCAATTTCTTTTTCCGTTTAGTTTCCTTAATATCAGTAAATACAACATCATCATATTTTGACACCGCTTTCCTATACTTCATAAATCCACATCTATTATTCTTTATTTTTAACGGAATTATAGGTTTTTCAGTAATTGTTTCACCCTTAACTTGTAATTTCAAATTTTCAATATCTTCATCAATTGTGTAGACACCCCCACCTGTTTTTGCAGCAATGATTAAATAATCTGGATCAATACCAATTAAAGGCGAGTAGCCACAAAGAATTACTTTTACAGGTTTTTGGATTCTATCGTACAGAGAGATGTCCCGTACGCACGAATTATTATCTGCAAGAAGAATTATCATATCATACTGTGATGTATCCGTATTCATTTCAGCTTTAAGTATCGCCTCTACATCATTTTCAGGAGAATCACCACCACCACCTTTTGACATTACTAAATTGTATAAGGCGTTTATTTTTTCAACATTGTTGGCTTTCTGATGATAAACACCTCCTGTTTCACCTATGTTTTTAACTATTCTTCTATCACCATCATTAAAAAGTGTGAATTTTGTAATTCCGGACTTTTTGAAGTTTAAAGTATGCCAATGTAAAATCTGCCCACCATGGCCATACATGCTTCCAGTCCAATCAACTACCACAAGAGCATTATCCCATTCTGGATGTCGGTTCATTACGCTTGAAACGATTTTTGAGTTAGGGACAAATTTATTTGTGAATTTTGTTATTTTTTCTAGTGTTTTCTTTTTCTCTTGATTACTCTTGTCTTCAAAGTTTTTATCTGGAATAGAGCGCCATTTTTCTTCATAATAGGATGAATAAATCTCTTCTTTTTCATCCAAAGATTTACCACTTAAAACTTTTTTAAGAGAGTCCGGAATAGGTTGGATAGTATTAATTTTATTCATGTTATTTAGAATAGCTGCTGGAGAAAATTGATTCTCAATGACTTTTCTTTTTGGTACTGAATCTTGACAACAAATTGTAGCATCGTTTTTTATTTTTTCCTTTTTAGGCTTGCTGAAATATATTCTGGCCCCATGAAATAAACTATCGGCTTGTTCATCATTTTCACAATTTGTTTGAAGAATTATTCTCCATTCTACTTCTTTTTCATTTAAACTGGGATCGAATAAAAGAATGTTTTTAATCCGATTTGATAATAAAGGGTGAACCATTTTATACTGGCCTTTTCTTAATGGATATTTAGAAAAGATAACATCTACTCTATAGGGTTTAACGGTATCTTTAAGATCTGTCCATTTATCAGTATAATTATATTTTGAGCTTCTAAGGTTATTGGGAATATAAACGAGTCCCTTTTTATCCTTTGGATTAATTTTTTCAACTTCATAAATAGGCAAATTTTTCTCTAAATAGGCTCCATATTTTTTGGCCTTTTCGAATAATTTGAAATCAAAATTTTCTTGAGATTTTATTGTAAACCCGACTGATATAAGTAGTAAAAACAGTAATGAACTCTTCATGTTTTTATTACTATAATGAAGATTACATGAAAAGTTACTCTTGAGAAGTCGGAATGTACTACAAAAGTATGCTTTTAACTCTACCAACTTTACCATCGGTGAGCATCACTTTTATTCCATGAGGATGGTGTTGTGATTTGGTAAGGATTTTCTTTACAGTTCCTTGCGTAAGTTCTCCAGTTTTTTGATGTTGTTTTTGAACAACCTCGACTTCATAGCCAAACTTCACGTTCCTTCTGTATTTTCCGTCGGTTTCGTCCATTTTTTAAGCCAACTCAGTCTTAATGGCGCTAATTAATTTATCACACTCTTTTTGAGTTATATTCATTGGAGGCAGTAATCTCAAAATACTTGGGTTCGCACATCCTCCAGTGAAGATGTTGTGTTTAGTAAGTAGGGTAGAGCGCAATGCTTTTCCATCACCCTTAACAACTATTCCTAACATTAAGCCTCGACCAGTAATGGTTTCAACTGAATCTATTTTTGAAAGTTCTTGGATTAAATAATTCCCCTGTTTTATAGCATTATCCAAAAGCTTTTCTTTTTCAATAATATCCATTACTGAGCAACATGCTACACACGCTAAATGGTTTCCTCCAAAAGTTGTTCCTAGCAAACCAAAACTCGCTTTGAAATTAGGGCTTAAAATGATACCGCCAATTGGAAAACCATTACCCATGCCTTTGGCCATGGTAATTATATCAGCTTTTATTCCAGCATGTTGGTGTGCAAAAAAATCTCCTGTACGTCCAAATCCACTTTGAACCTCATCTAAAATTAATACAACGCCATATTTATCGGCCAAATCTCTTAACCCTCTTAAAAATTCAACACTGGGTTCAATAATACCCGCAACTCCTTGAATTCCTTCAATAATAATTCCTGCAACATCACCTTCTTCTAAAGCATGTTCAACAGGTTCTAAGTCATTCAAGGGAAGGTATTCGGTAGTTAAAGAACCATTAAACGTAGATTTAATTTTTGAACTGTCGGTCACTTGCAGTGCACCGGAGGTACGTCCATGAAAAGCTTTTTCAAAAGCAATTATTTTAGATTTACAGTTTTGAAAACTTGCCATTTTAAGGGCATTTTCAACAGCTTCAGCACCACTACTGCAAAGAAAAAGTTGATAATCTTGGTAACCCGAAAGCTTTCCTAATTTATTAGCCAGTTCTGTTTGGGTATTGTTTACTACCGAATTCGAATAAAATGCAATATTGTCGAGTTGACTTTTTATTCTTTGTACGTAATCTGGATGTGAATGTCCAACAGATATAACCGCATGACCTCCGTAAAAGTCCAAATATTCAGTTCCATGTTTATCATAAACGTATGCTCCTTGAGCCTTAACAGGCTCAATGGGGAAAAGTGGATAAACGTCAAATAATTTCATTTTGATTGCGTAAAAGTTACTAATTACTTAAAACCCAATAGTTTTAAGTTTTAAACCCGTTTTTTCATCCAGCCCAAAAAGTAAATTCATATTTTGAACAGCTTGCCCTGATGCTCCTTTTAATAAATTGTCTATGGCGCTTTGGATATAAATATTTCCATCGTGCACTTCCACTTGAAGTAAGCACTTATTTGTATTTACAACTTGTTTCAAGTCCAATCCTTTTTCTACAAAATGGATAAAGGGATGATTTGAATAGAAATTAGAGTACAGTTTTTTTGCTTCTTCAACAGTTCCATCATACTTGGTATACACACTAGCCAATATTCCACGAGTAAAATTACCTCGGTAGGGAATAAAGTTTACCGGTTGATTAAATGAAGGCTGTAAATGTTTTAATGTGGCTTTTATTTCTTTTAAATGTTGGTGAGTAAATTGCTTGTAAACAGATACATTGCCATTTCGCCAGGAAAAATGAGAAGTTTCTGTGGGTACTCTCCCTGCTCCAGTGGAACCCGTTATGGCACTTACATGTACAGAATCATTTATTTTACTAGCTTCAGCTAAAGGTAAAAGTGCAAACTGTATTCCTGTGGCAAAACATCCTGGATTAGCAATTTTTGATGCAGTTTTAATTTTTTCTCTTTGAAATTCTGGTAAACCATACACAAACCCATCTTTATCATTTTCAAATTCTTCTATCGAATGACGAAAATCGGTACTTAGATCAATTATTTTTGTGTTTTCAGCAATATCGTTTTCGGATAAGAAAGTTTTTGAAGTACCATGCGGTAAACAAAGGAAAAGTACATCAACATCAATTAATTGGTTGGTGAAAACCAAATCAGTTTCCCCCAATAAATCTTTATGAGTTGTGTGCACTGGATTTCCAGCTTGCGATGTACTGTACACATATTTTATATCAACATTAGGGTGATTAATGATGATTCGTAATAACTCACCTCCTGTATAACCTGCGCCTCCGGCAACACCAACTGTAATCATAATGTATTGTGTTTAATCAAGGATAGATCCATTAACTGCATTAAAAATAATATTCGGTACAGCAGCGATTTTTGAAAATCCACGAACATCGTTACCGTCCCATAATGTATTCATTTCTCCGTATTGTGCTGCATTGCTGTTCATTAAATCGTGCTTACTTTCAATTCCCAATACTTGAAAATGATTGGGAGATAAGCGCACAAAGGCCTTACCTGTAACATATTGTTGAGTATCGCCTAAGAACGTTTCAATATTTCGCATAACAGGGTCTAAATACTGTCCTTCATGCAACAAATTACCATACCAATTTGCCAATTGTTCTTTCCAGTACAATTGCCATTTCGTCAATGTATGTTTTTCAAGCGTGTGATGTGCCTTAATAATTATTAAAGGCGCAGCCGCTTCAAAACCAACTCGACCTTTTATGCCTACAACCGTATCACCAACATGAACATCTCTACCAATTCCATACAAAGAGGCAATTTTATTTAGTTTTTGAATAGCGGAAACAGGGTTTAACTCTTCTCCATTTATTCCAACTATTTCCCCTTTTTTAAATGTTAATTCTACTTCCTCTGAATCCTTTTTTTGAATTTGCGAAGGAAAAGCTTCTTCAGCTAAGAATTCGTTTGACGTTAATGTTTCTTTACCGCCCACAGATGTTCCCCAAATTCCTTTATTAATCGAATAAGCTGCTTTTGTCCAATCTCCCTCAACGCCGTGCTTGGTTAAAAATTCAATTTCTTCCTCTCGGGATAATTTTTCATCTCGAATGGGAGTAATGATTTCGGCCTCTGGGTAAATAATGTGAAAAGCCATATCAAAACGAACTTGGTCATTTCCCGCTCCAGTGGAGCCATGTGCAATAGCATCTGCTTTTAATTCTTTAGCATATTGAGCAATCGCAACTGCTTGGAAAATACGTTCGGCACTTACTGAAAGTGGATACGTATTATTTTTTAAGATATTTCCAAAGATTAAGTATTTGATGCATTTATCGTAAAATTTTTGAGTAACCTTAATGGCTTTATAAGAGGCTACACCAATGCTGTTCGCTCTTTGCTCAACAAAGTCCAATTCTTCCTGGGAGAAACCGCCTGTATCTATTAAAACAGCATGAACTTCATATCCTAAGTCCCCCAAATATTTCACACAATAGGTTGTGTCTAAACCTCCACTATATGCTAAAACGACTTTTTTCATTTTTTTTGTTTTTAAACCACGAAGTTGGTTTTAAGTATTGCAAAATTACCGAAATTTACTGGATTCTACCTAGTTTGATGGGGAATTCAAAACTCGATTATATTTGTAATATGTTTAAAGCGATATTTTCTACACCAAATAGGCGACTAAAAGCCAAATGGGAAAGGCATGATTTGGCATTTAAAAAACCAGCAAAAACATCGCGAGAAACCTTTAAAAAAAAGGACACTTATATACTTAAATTGGGCTTTGAGGATGAGGAAATAAAAGGTTTGGGAGAATGCAGTCCACTTTGGACACTAAGCATTGATCCTAAAGATGGGTATTCTGAAAAGTTGGATTGGGTTTGTGCAAATATAAATGATTGCGAAGGTTTTATTTATTCTGACGAATTATCTAAATATCCGAGTATCCAATTTGGTTTAGAAACAGCTTTGTTAGACTTGCAGAATGGAGGAAGGCAAGTGATTTTCCCATCACACTTTACAGAGGGAAAGGATTCGATTGAGATAAACGGTTTAATTTGGATGGGAAACTATGAATATATGACCCAACAAATTGAGGAAAAGATAGGTTTAGGTTTTACTTGTGTAAAGCTGAAAATTGGAGCTATTGATTGGGAAGAGGAAAAAAAATTGCTTCACAACATTCGCAATCGATTTTCACCGGATCAAATGGAGTTGAGAGTGGATGCAAATGGAGCTTTTTCCGCGGAAAAAGTAATGGATAAGTTACAGTTTTTAGCAGATTTGGATATTCATTCTATTGAGCAGCCAATCCTGGCCAGACAAACATCATTGATGGCCGATTTATGTATTAAAACACCAATCCCTATTGCTCTTGACGAAGAACTTATAGGAATAAAAACCTATGCGGAAAAAGAACAATTAATTCAGCAGATTCAACCTCAATATATCATTCTCAAACCCAGTTTAATTGGAGGGATTAAATCGTGTAATGAATGGATTGAAATTGCTCAAAAACACAAAGTGGGTTGGTGGGCAACATCAGCACTTGAGGGTAATATAGGGTTGAATGCCATTGCACAATTTGCCTACAAAACTGGAAACAAAATGCCACAAGGTTTGGGAACAGGTCAATTGTTTGAATCGAATTTTGAATCGAATTTATTCTTGGACGGGAATAAAATGAAGTACAGCAATTAAATAATAGTTCTGAGGAATTACGTATTTTAAATGTTACCAGGATCCATTAACATACCAGTGCATTTACATCTTTTTCTTTTTGCTTTGATAAGCAGTTGATAATTGGAGCATGTTTTACAACCTCTCCAAAAATTTTCATCACTGGTTAATTGGCTATAATTTACGGATTGGTACCCCAGTTCATAATTAATTTTCATCACTGCTGGTGAGGTAGTCAACCCAAAAAGTTTTGCTTTTGGGAATTTTTGTCTTGAAACATCAAAAATTTGTTTTTTTATTTTTTTTGAAAGACCTCTACCAAGATAGTTTTCGTTTACGATTAAACCCGAGTGCGCAATAAACGCATCGTTTTCCCAATTTTGGAAATAACAAAAACCCACAACAACTTGCCCATCAAGGGCAATTATTGATTTTCCTTTTAATAATTTATCGAGTATGTATTCTGGTTTTCTAAGTGCAAGAATGGTTCCTTTTTTCTCTGCTGCTCGCTCAATCATCTTAGCAATTGTACTTGCATATTTTTTGTGTTTTTTATTCCCTATTTCAAAACTTATTTCCATCCTTTTAATAGATATGCCTTACTAAGGTTCTCAAATAAATTTAATGAAAAATAATTAGGGGGTAAGAAAACTAAGATGACGTTATCTCGTTAAAACAATATAATCGTTCAATATATTTTTTAAAAATTTGGTTCTCTGTTTGGGTACTTTTTTAATTTCAAGTTCTTTACATATTTTATCCGCCAACAACCCCAGTAGTTTTTTATAGTGAACATTGGGATTATTCCTAGCTCTATCCAATGTGTTTTTTAATAGGAGCATATCTTCTTCAGTAAAACGAACAACGCCTTCATATTTAGGTTCGTAGTTCTCTTGAGTTTTAATTTTAAGAACATCTCGAATAGACATTTGATTTCTTGGGCTTGTTTTTACAACACAGGTATCCCCAACAATATCTCCTAATCTCTGATTGTAGTCGTTACTCATAATGGTAATAACAGCTACACTTCCACAAGAGAATAAAATATCTATAAGGCGAAACATCCATCTTTTTCCATAGTCTCCAATATCCATTTGTTGTCCATTGCACTTCATTACTTTAATACCAAGTGCTTTTTTCCCTATGGATTGACCATTCCAGAACGCTTCGCACATTAAATGATAACCGATAAAAGGAGGGAAAATAATGAAAACAACAATTATAAATGAAACAACATTGCTGGAATCGTTAAAGGCATTTCCTACGGCAGCAATCCAACTAACTATGGCTATATACACCACTAAAATTGTGGTATCCAATAAAAAAGCCAACAAGCGCTCCATCAATCCAGCCAATTCGTAGTCGATGGCAACATTTTGGGTTGTATTTATACTTATTGTGCGCATTTCTAGTGCCAATATAGCAAGAAATAATACAAATTATTTTGGATTCAGAAGGATAAACAGCAATTTTAACCTTTAATTTAATTGAATTGCGGGAAACTACCTTTATACGACAGAAAAAGAAGAGCTGGAAAAAGTTTGAGGATATGCAGCGTAGAGAAAATGCAAATCCTGATGAGCTTACTAAATTGTTTGTTGAAATCACAGATGATTTAAGTTATACTCGAACATTTTACAACAAACGATCTGTTCGTGTGTACCTGAATTACTTGTCTCAATTGGTGTTTTTGAAAGTAAACAAAAACAAAAAGGTCAAGGTTTCAAAATTCTTTAAATTTTTCACCTACGGTTTACCAATGGAGTTCGCAAGAAGTTGGAAACCAATGCTTTTGTCATTAGTTGTGTTTTTTGGGGCACTAATGGTTGGTATAGTTTCAACAGCAAACAATATTGACTATGCTACTGAAATAATGGGTTCAAGTTATATTCAGATGACCGATGAAAATATTAAAAACGGAGATCCCATGGCAGTATACCATCAGCATGGAAATTCTGCTTGGTCTAGTTTTGGATTAACACAGCATAATACAAGAATTGCGGCCTTTACATATACTTCAGGTGTACTTGCAGGCATTCCTCCTATAATTATTATGATAAAAAACGGCATAATGTTGGGCACATTTCATTATTATCTATATCATAAAGGAGTGTTAAGCGACGCTATGTGGATTATATGGATTCATGGTGTTTTAGAAATTTCAGCAATAATTATTGCCGGGGGAGCTGGCTTATTGTTGGGTGGGGGGTTGCTTTTTCCAGGAACGTACACGCGTCTACAATCCTTGCGAATTTCTGCTAAAAGGAGTTTTAAAATTGCTTTAAGTTGTGTGTTCATTTTAATAATTTCTGGATTTTTAGAGGGTAGTATTACCCGACATACCAATATGCCAATGGCTTTAAAATATAGTTTGGTTCTAGGATCGTTAGCTTTTATATGTTTTTATTTCATTGCTTATCCTATTTATCTATACAAGACAAAAATAAAAACCGGTAAATTTATTTTTAATGATACAATACCGCATATAGAAACTAAAAAGATTGCTTTTGAAAAAGTAAGAGAAGTTGGGGATATTTTTAACGATACGTTAAACTTATTCCGGCAATCTTTTGGAAACATGATAAGAGGGTTGTTTCTTTCCGGAATTCCATTGATGCTAATCGTAACAGGGTATCATTTCTTTTTTTTAGCGGAATATGACCAAGAATTGTATTGGTGGAAAAGTTTGGGAAATATTTTCCACTCCGAACCAACAGGTTGGGTTAATTTGTTGTTTTTAATGGCACTCATTACTCCATTGTTTTTGAGTGCGTACTATGCGTATTTTCTTTACAGAAAAAACCAAAAATTTAAAATTTACGGGTTCTATAAATATTTCTTTTTTGGACTGATTAAGTTGTGGCCGCTCCTTATCTACTTGACATTGGTTCATTTGTGGCCGAACCCTTTCATGATTTTAATAGGGGTGTTTATGGTTCCTTTGGTTTTTCAGTTTTCTTACTTAGGATTTTACAATGAAGACAAGTACAAAAACCTCTATAAAGCGGGGACGAAATTAATTTTTAAATCATGGTTTGGTTCTATTGGCGTTTTTTTACTACAAATGGTAATTCCGCTAATTTTAGTTATTTCTGGATTGATTATATCAAATTTTTTAGGTGTTAAAACTACTGCTATTCTTGATTTCATAACTGATTTTTTCCTTGAACACGTCAATCCTTTTACAGACAATTTAACTCAATATGCGAATGCTTTAAATTTTGTATTGTATTATCTCTTTTTAGCAGTACTCATTTCTTTTACGATAACGGGTTTGGTCATTCAATTTCACTCCATAAGAGAGCGAATTATGGCTTTAACACTATACAGTAGGTTACAAGATTTTGGAAAGAAAAATAATTTATTTGAACAGGTAGATGAAGGAGATTTTTAAGAAGGTTGTTCTAGTTTTAATTGTTTTTTCTGCTTTTTCAGTTAGGTCACAAACAGCTTCTGATGAAGTTTATTATGGCCCAGATAAGAAAGAATTTAATGCGGAGGAATATGAAAAGTTAAAGGAAGAAGTTGATTTAATTGAGGAAATGGAGCAAAAAAAACTTCATGAGGACAGTTCTCAATTTGGGGTTGGCTATGGCGTTGAAAAAGGTGATAATTATACTATTTATACCTATGATTCCATTACAGGTAGAGGTTATTACTCGGAAAAACACAGAGGTAGTGGAGCCAATAATCCTGATGATGGTGTTCAGCCAGACGCTCGTGAAAATGCAAAAAGAAAAGAATACCAAAGAAGAGCAGCTTACGAAAGAGTAGAAAATCGAAAAAGGCAAATTGAAGAAAACCGACTAAAAAGAAAAAAGGAAGATAGTTGGCGGGATAATCCTAGATCAGAAGAGATAAATAAAAACCGAAGCTCAGGAGGCGGGTTTTTCAAATTTCTTTTAATTATAGTTATTGCAATTATTCTTGGGGCAGCAGCATATATGTTGTTTGTTAACGCTCCAATGGAAGGTTCTAGCACTAAGATTTTATATCATCAAGAAATGAATCCAGATTCTGTGCAGTTGTCTGAATTAGAAATCAAAATTAAAGAAGCAAAGGAATCAAAAGACTATCGAGTGGCTACCAGATTATATTTTGTTTGGGTAATTAAGGAGTTATCGGATAAAGGTTACATCAATTGGAAAAAACGAAAAACCAATTATCATTATTATCTAGAGCTTGGAGGTAAATCATTCTCAGAAGATTTTGGAATAGGGGTGAAAAATTATGAATTTATTTGGTATGGTAAATATGATGTTGTGTTGGATGAATTTAATGTGGTTGAGAAACATTTTAAAGAGTTGATTAGCAAAATAAAGTAGTGCATCAAAAGATGGCAATGAATACTTCTACGAAATATACAATTATGGTAGTCCTAGTTTTGGGATTAGGTTTGGCTGCTTATTTTTTAGGAGGAAGTGGAGAAGATAATGATGCATTAAAAGAAAGAACCGTTGAGTCCATTAATTGGGAAAAAACATACGATTCAAAAAGTAAACACCCTTATGGGACTTACTTTATTCGAAATGTTTTTGAAAATGGCTTAGCGAATCATTCCGTATATGATATGGACGTTTCTGTTCAGTCGTATTTTGATAGTACTGAGTTGCAGGTTAGGTTGGATGACGTTACCTATTTCTTTGTTGGAAAATCGCTTAATTTATATAATGACGAGGTAGATAGTTTATTGCGTTTTGTTGAGAAGGGGAACACCATGTTTGTTGCTGCTGAATTTTTACCGAACCATTTGTTGAATGAAATTTTTTACAATTACAATGATTACAATTATTATGGTTATACAAATGATTCTTCAGTTTCTTTATCTTTTGAGGATAGCAGATTTATAAATGAATTTGATATTGTAAATGAAGTTAAGGGGAAGTCAAAAATGAAAAGGTGGTATAATATAAATTATGGTATAGAGTATGGTTATGATGGAAGAACCATTGGAAAATCAGGTTATCGTCCATGTTATGCTGAATTTAAATATGGAGAGGGTACAATATTAATTCATACTATTCCACAAGCTTTCACAAATAGATATTTGAGTTCTGAATCGGGAAAAGAATATGTAGAAACCGTGCTTTCTTATTTTTCAAACGGCACCATTTTATTTGATAATTATACCCATTACGCTTATGATGATGGCACCATGGATATAGACAAACCCAATAATAATTTTTCAGGAAATGATGGCAGAAACATGAGCGATCACAAAACACTAGATTTTCTCTTAAATAACGAACCACTTCGTTGGGGGTATTTTATAATTTTGGGCGGCGTTCTGTTGTTTATTGTTTTCACCGGAAAAAGACAACAAAAAATAATGCCTACGATTTCCTCTAATGATAATTCATCCCTTGAGTTTACAGAGACGATTGCTCGATTATATCTAAAACAAAATCAGCACAATAAGCTAATTGTTCATATGGAGAATATTTTCAAGAACAAGATTAAATCACGGTATTATATTGCGTATTCGGAGGAAGGTGCATATGTGAAAAGAATAGCTCAAAAATCGGGCGTGGAAGAAACCGAAATTCAACATTTACTTAATTTGTTTAAAGGAGGCTCAAACCTTACTAGTGTCTCGGATGAATATCTAGTTAATTTGTACAAAAAGCTAAATAATTTTTATAAAAAAGCTAAATAATTATGGAATCAAACGAAAATTTGCAACCCAAAACTGATTTGAATCAGGAAAAAGATGAAAACAACACGGAGGAAACGGCAACGAATACAGAAGATAGTTTGTCTGAAGGTGCTGATAATACATCTCTTACTTCCTTTGTTCCTGAATCTAGACTAAAACTACAACATTTTCAGAATAAAGTAGAAGCCGTTAAGCAAGAAGTGGGCAAGATGATTATTGGTCAGCATCAACTTGTTGATCAGATTTTATTGGCTATATTTTCTAGAGGACATGTTTTGTTGGAAGGTGTCCCAGGAATAGCGAAAACAATGACTTCTAAGGTGATTTCAAAAACGCTTTCAGTTGATTATTCAAGAATTCAATTTACTCCAGATTTGATGCCCTCAGATGTTCTGGGTACATCAATTTACAATGTAAAAACATCAGAATTCACTTACAAGAAAGGACCTGTTTTTTCGAATATTGTATTGATTGACGAGATTAACCGTTCTCCCGCTAAAACACAAGCGGCTCTTTTTGAAATTATGGAAGAACGTCAGGTTACCAATGATGGTATAAAGTATAAAATGGATCCTCCGTTTTTTATAATGGCTACACAAAATCCTATTGAACAGGAGGGTACTTATCGTTTGCCAGAAGCGCAATTGGATAGATTTATTTTTAGAATAAAATTGGAATACCCTTCTTTTCAAGAAGAAGTAGATATATTAAAACGCTTTAAAAATAGTATTAGAGATGTTTCTTTTAATCAAATTAATTCTATTTTAAGTGCTGCTGAAATTGAAGAGTTTCAGGGATTAATAGAAGAGGTTAAAATTGAAGATCAGTTAATTGAATATATTGCTAAGTTAATTGCCGAAACAAGAAACCATGCAAGGCTTTATTTAGGTGCTTCTCCAAGAGCCTCTCTTTCTATTTTAAAATCCGCAAAAGCGGCGGCGGCAATTCGAGGAAGAGATTTTGTGACTCCTGATGATATCCAGTATGTATCAGAACCTGTTTTAAATCACAGAATTATTTTAACTCCTGAAACAGAAATGGAAGGTATTACTGCAGAAGATGTAATTGCTGAAATTATTCAAAAAATAGAAGTTCCTCGATAATTAAATGTTTTTTTGATATTTAATGAAAAAAAATAAATTCATATCAAACATCTATTTAACCAGCTGGTTTTACCTTTTATTAGGGGTTGCGGCTGCTTTTTTTATAGTCAGTTTTTTGGTTGAAACATTTTTCTTCTATGCTCAAATGTTTTTGTCGTTGGTTATTGGGTATTTGTTCATTGATATTTTGATTTTGTTTTTTGGCTCAGAAAAAATAGAAGCAGAAAGAATAGTAAAAGAGCAATTGAACTTAGGGGAAAACAATCCAGTTAGGGTGCGCGTAAAAAATAAAAATTCAGTTCCTATAAGAATTAAAATTATCGATGAATTGCCTTATCAGTTTCAAATCAGAGATTTTTCTAAATTTTTGATTTTAACACCTGGACAGGAAGAGGTTTTAAATTATAATTTGAGACCTGTGAAAAGAGGAGAATATCAGTTTGGTTCTCTTAATGTATTTACTGGTTCGTTTTTAAGAATGGTTCAAAGAAGAGTTCGTTTTTCTCAAGATTTTTCTGCAAAGGTATATCCTTCTGTTCGTTTAATGCGAGAATATGAATTGAAGGTATTTACGAATTCGAATTTAAACCAAGGGCTTAAAAAAGTGCGTCAAATTGGAAATGCTCAAGAATTTGAGCAGATTAAGTCATATGTTCATGGGGATGATTTTAGAAAGATCAATTGGAAGGCTACAAGTAGAAAGGGTGAATTGATGGTTAATCAGTTCCAAGATGAACGCTCGCAAACAATTTATTCGATAATAGATAAAAGTAGAACAATGAAAATGCCTTTTGATAATATGACATTGTTGGATCATAGTATTAATTCTGCATTGGTGATTTCAAACATTGCTTTACGAAAAGATGATAAAGTAGGGCTAATGACCTTTTCCGACAAATTAGGTGTTCATGTTAAAGCAGATAAATTAGGCGGGCAATTAAGGAAATTATTAGAGAATTTGTATCGTCAAAAAACAAGATACAATGATGCTAATTTTGAAATGTTGTACTATGGCGTTCGGCAGAATATAAAAGGTAGAAGCTTACTTTTTTTATATTCTAATTTTGAAAGTATGTATGCTATGGAGCGAGCAATGCCAATGCTTAGAAAAATCAGTAAGTTACATTTGTTAGTAGTTGTTTTCTTTGAAAATACAGGGTTGGTTAAAAAGTCGAATAGAAAAGCGGAATCAATTGAAGAGATATATTTGCAAACGATCGCTCAAAAATCCGTGATCGAAAAACAAACAATAGCGGCGGAATTAAAGAAATACGGCATCAATACAATTCTTACAACTCCTGAAAAATTAAATGTTGATACCATTAATAAATACCTTGAATTAAAATCTCGCGGCTTAATTTAAGGAGTTATATACCTGATAATTATCCTTGTTTTGATACAATTGAGGGATTGCAGTTCTGTTTTATGTGTTTTAGGGGTAAGAATAGCCTTTTTTAGTGATTGCGTTTTAACGTACAATATTTCAATTTTGCAATCTAGAAAGAATCTAAATAATAAATGATGTCAGGCTGTAATTATAAAATGCTCTCAAGTAACGAGATTGGAAATGTACTTTATTGCAAAGAAAGTCAGGAAATGATTATTGGTGTTGGAACTTTTATATTAAAGTTTAAAGATGAGCAACCAAGGATTTTTTTAAAGGCCTTATTAGGAACTAAAGATGAATACGACTATAAAAAGAATCATTTGGTTGAAAAGGTATTTCTTAAAACACCAGTAAAGAATATGATGCTTGCTTTGAGTTGGGATGAGTTAAATTTGAGTATAGATTTACTACAAGTGGCTTTTTTAAATCTTGAAGTAAGCGATATTCTTAAGGTCAAAATTTGATTCCCATAATAAGGATGTCATCAACTTGTTCATTTTTTCCCATCCATTCATTAAAACGTTGACTAATAATTTCTTTTTGACTGGTCATGTTTTTTGAACTTCCTTCAATTAGCATTTCTTTCAATGTTTTACTCTTGAATTTTTTGTTGTTTGGGCCACCAAATTGGTCGGGGTAACCGTCTGAGTACATGAATAAACAGTCGTTTTCTTCATATGTTAAAGTTGTTTTTTCAAAAAGTTTGTCCTCAACATCTTTAAATCCTATGGACATTTTGGTGGCTTTATATTCAAAAAGCTTATTATTTTTTATCATGATTAATGGGCGATAAGCACCTGAGTATTCAACGGTTTTAGCTCTAGTGTCTATTGTGATTAGGCTAATGTCCATTCCATCATTAGTTTCTGATTCACTATTTTCAAAGGCTTTAAGAATACCTTGATCCAAAAGTTTTAAAACCTCAGAAGGATCAGTAATTTTATTCCCTCCCACAATTTCATTTAATAAAGCAATTCCAATCATACTGGTAAGTGCACCTGGTACTCCATGGCCGGTGCAATCGGCACAAGCAATTACAAATTTGTTGTTGGTTTTTCTGTACCAATAAAAATCACCTGATACAATGTCTCTTGGTAGGTGATAGATAAAAGAATTGGGTAGTTCTTCATACAAATCTTGAAGTGGAGGGAAAGATGCCTTTTGAATGGTTAAAGCATATCGAATACTTGAGTTTAAATCATTGTTTTTTTGCTCAATTTCTTTGTTTATGGAAATCATTTCTAGGTTTACTGATTCCAGTTCTTTATTCTTCTCTAAAACCTCTTGGTTTCTTTCTTTTACTTTTTCTTCTAGTAATTCGCGCTCCTCTTTTAATTTTTTCTCTCTGTATTTAATAAATGATATGATGGAAAATATAATGATTAATGATATCGTAATTATAAACCAAACTTCTGCCCAAAATGGCGGAGAAACAGTGAATGAAAACTTTGAGGGTGTATCATAGTTGCAAGCATCATCCTTATTGCATGCATATACTACAAATTCATATTCTCCTGGAGGAAGTTTAGTGAAATCTCTTTTGCTTTCATTATTAATTAGTGTGTCAGCAAAAACCTCACCATCTTGATGTAAGGAGGAATAGTATGTTGTCTCTGCTGAATTATCGTGGTTGATTCCCACAAAATGAAACGTTACTGTTGACGAGTCATAAGGTAAAATAAGGTCTTTAGGCATTTTTGACCAAGGTTCAACCGAGTAATTTCTTTGAGACCAATTAACTGTTTTATTTTCTAACTCAAGTCCTGTTAAATAGGTTTGGGGAGCAATGTCGCTAGTATGGTCAACACTTCTATCGTGTTTTATAGCTCCTTTATTTGTCCCAAACCATAAATTTCCGTCAACATCTTCGCAAATTGCATTCCCATTGATTTGTCCACCTGTAATCCCATCAGATTTTCCGAAGTGTTTAACTTCAGAGATATATTCTCCGGTTTGACGTGTGATTTGGGGTGGGTTAAAGGAAATTCTATCCAAGCCTTTATTCGTACCAATCCATAATTGGTTGTCTTCGTCAAACAGCATCATTTTGATATTGTCTGAACTTATTTTGCTATTACTAGTTTTGAAGGTTTTATAAGTGTTTCGATTTTCATCAAATTTTGTAATTCCTGAATTTGTGCCAATAAAAATTCCTCCTCTCGGCCCCTTTATCATACAGTTAATAAAATTGGAAGGAATTAAGCCATCATCTTCATTAATTTGACCAAATTCAATTCCGTTAAACCAATTTATTCCGCCACTTTTTGTCCCAATCCAAAGTTTTCCAGATTTGTCTTGAGTTATTGCACTTATTTTTCCATCACTCAACCCATCAAACATTCTGTAAAACTTAATTTTGTCACCATTAAGCCTTCCTAAACCACCTTCTGTTCCGATCCATATAACATCATCGCTGTCCTGAAAAAAGCAGGTTACAGGATTCATTACACCATCCAAGACAGAATACACCCTTTGAATTTTATTGTCTTTTATTTTAACAAGTCCAATTGGTGTTCCTACCCAGATATTCTTGTCTTTATCTTCAAAAACAGTGGTTGTGTAGTCTACGGGTAATCCTGATTTTTTATTGATTAATTGAAATGAGTCGCGTCCATTGTACCGTATTACCCCACCTCTAGTGGCAAACCAAAAGTTCTTATCAGAATCTTGAATTAATCCATTGATTTTTTCATTTTGTAATCCTTCCTTAATACCAAAATACGTGAAAGAGATTCCTGTAAACTTATTTATTCCACCTCCTTTGGTTCCCACCCAAATATTATCGTGTTTATCTTCTAAGATTGATAATACAATGTCTTCACTCAACCCTTTATTTTCATTGTATATTTTATATTCGTAGGTGTTAATGTTTAATCGTATAACGCCAGAGTTAAGAGTTCCAATCCATATATTATCACTTTTATCTTGTTCTAGAGTTTTTACAGCATCAACTGGAAAACTTGGGCTTGAAGTGAAATTTTTAAATATTCCATCTGAAAAAACAGAAAGTCCAGATGATGTTCCAATCCAGATGTCACCATTTACATCTTCTTCTAAATCATAAATGCTGTTTCCTATTAATCCATTTTTTGTAGTATACGTTTTAACGATCCCATTAAATATCTCAGCTAGTCCTTGATTTGTTCCAATATATATTTTCGCGTCTGGAGTCTCAATAACTTTATTTACAGAAAGTTTCCCTCTACCACCAAAATTTATGTCGAATGGAACAAATGTTTTTTTGTCTTTTGCAAAGTTATCGAGCATGCAAAGACCTCCGTATTGGGTTCCAATCCAAAGTCTTCCAAACCCATCTTCGCAGATCGATTTTACTACATTTGAGGGCAATCCATCTTTTTGAGTGAACGTATGAAATTCTGTTCCATCATATACCGTAAGACCTTTGTGTGTTCCAATCCAAATATCTCCTTTGATGTCTTCGTATAAACAGTTTATTAGATTAGATGGTAAACCTGAGCTGTCGTTTAAATTCATAAAGCTTACACCGTCATAGATTGATACACCCCCAAGTGTAGCCATCCAAATAGCGCCTCGTCTATCTTGTATTAAATCGTAAACTTCGTTTTCTGCTAAACCGTCTTCAACAGTTAAATGAAGGAAATGGTAACTTTGCGATTGCAAAGAAACACTTATGAAAAGAAATAATGAAAAGAGTATTTTCTTCATTTGGAATATATCTAACCCCTTACGGTTGTGTAAAAAAAATGTTTTGTAAAAGTATATATTTCATTGGGTCTATTTATAATTATAACAAAAAAAAGAGACTTCAATTTGAAGTCTCTTTTTAATTAAAAGTTGTTATATATTACCTTTCTTCTAACGAAACATAAGATCGTTCATTTTCACCAACATAAATTTGTCTTGGTCGTCCGATAGGTTCTTTATTTTCAATCATTTCTTTCCATTGTGCTATCCAACCAGGAAGTCTTCCTAGTGCAAACATTACAGTAAACATTTCAGTTGGTATACCTAAAGCTTTATATATAATTCCTGAGTAAAAATCAACATTAGGATATAGATTTCTTGCTTTGAAATATTCATCATTAAGAGCAACTTGTTCTAGTTCTTTAGCGATTTCAATTAATGGATCTTGAATTCCTAATTTTTCTAAAACATCATCCGCAGCTTTCTTGATTATCTTGGCTCTTGGATCAAAGTTTTTATATACTCTATGTCCGAATCCCATCAATCTAAATGGATCATCTTTGTCTTTTGCTTTCGCAATCCAGTTTTCTAAAGGAGTGCCATCTGCATGAATTTTCTCTAGCATCTCAATTACGGCTTGGTTAGCACCTCCGTGAAGAGGCCCCCACAAAGCAATAACTCCAGCAGAAATAGATGAGTATAGGTTTGCGTGGGACGAGCCTACTATTCTAACCGTAGAGGCAGAACAGTTTTGTTCATGATCAGCATGTAGAATTAACAATTTGTTTAAAGCGTCAGCTACAACAGGATCTATCTTGTATTCCTCAGCAGGTAAGCTGAACATCATATTTAAGAAATTCTCTTCGTAGTTCAAATTGTTCTTAGGATATACAACAGGATGTCCTACAAAGTTTTTATATGCCCAAGCAGAGATTGTAGGTAATTTAGCTAGTAATCTGTAAATAGTTAATTCAATTTCCTCTTCTGTTCTATTTGGATTTTGAGAATCTGGGTAGAAAGTTGAAAGAGAACATAACAAAGAAGCAACAATACCCATTGGGTGAGCTTTAGAAGGATACGCTTCATAAAAACGCTTCATGTCCTCATGAATTAATGTATGCTTTGTTATATTTGCTTCAAAATCAGCTAATTGGCTTTTGTTTGGTAACTCTCCATTAATTAACAAATAAGCAACTTCAATAAATGATGCTTTTCCTGCTAATTCTTCTATGGAGTAACCTCTATATCGTAAAATACCGTTTTCACCATCAAGATAAGTTACTGCACTTTTTGTAGACCCAGTATTTTTGTATCCTGAATCAAGAGTAACAGCTCCTGAAAGCGATCTTAACTTTGTTATATCAATTCCTTTTTCATCTTCTGATCCAGTAATGATAGGTAATTCATATGTTTGTCCGTTAATCTTTACCTCTGCAATTTCACTCATTGATATGTTACTTTTAGGGATTTATTAATGTAATGAATAAAGATAGTAAAGAAATGTCTCTCGGATAAGAATAAGGGTATAAAATTTTGTTCAAATACCATAAAAATTCACGATAAGAACAACTTTTGTTGTTTTCTTTCGTATTCATCCGCGATAAATAGTGTATGAAGCCTTTAAGTTCACAATTTGCATACGAAACACATCAATTGATGGACGTTAAATCTGTGCGTTTAACATTTTCAGGAGAATTCTCTCCTAACTTGATTTCTGTTTTATTGCTTATGGCTAAAAAAACCCTTGGCAGTACGTTGATTATGAAAAAGACGTACAATATTATGATTGAGTGTTTGGAAAACTTAACCAAGCATGCACTTATGAATGAGGGTGATACGTTCCCTGCAATATTTGTTTTAGGAAAGGATGATGATTTTTATTATTTAGCTACAGGAAACAAAATTGCGCAAGAGAAAATATCAAATTTAAAAGATAGATTAGAAAAAGCAAATAGTTTGGATCGAGTAGCATTGCTGAATTGGTACAATGATATTTTAATTCGTGATCAAGAATTAAATCAAAACGGCGGTGCAGGATTAGGAATTATCGATATGGCTTTAAAGAGTAAACATAAATTTGAATATGCATTTCAGGAAATTGATGCACATCACTCATTTTTCACACTAAAGGTTAAAATTAATAGTGCCGATTAATTATGAATTCATTAAGGATATATAAAGGAGATACTACTCCACTATTAGATTTCAATATTGAAACAATGGAATTTTTTATGGAAGGAGAATGCAGGCCGGAAAATGTTTTAACCTATTTTGAGCCAATTTTAAAATGGCTCGACAGTTATGTTGATTGGTTAAAAAATAAAAAATCAGCAGGGAGATTGAATTTTAATTTTAAGTTAGAGTATTACAATTCATCGTCAGCTAAATTTATTTTTAACATTTTTAAGCGGTTAAAAATCATTCAAAGTAATGGGACACAAGTAAATATGTTCTGGTTTTATGATATTCTTGATGAAGATTTGTTGGAGTCGGGGCAGGAGTATGAAAAAATATTGGGACTCAAATTTCATTTTTTAGCGCTTCAAGATTAATCCATTCCTCAATTTTTTCTGCAAGAACATTACTCAATTTAAAATAAGACTCGTGCGACCATCCAGCAATATGCGGAGATAAAATCACATTTGAGGATTGTTTTAAATACTCTAATTCACTACAATTTTGCAATTTGCTAACAGACTCAAATGAAGTAGATTCATATTCTAGTACATCTAAACATGCGCCTAAAATTTTACCAGATTTTAATCCTGCTACTACATCCTGGGTATTAACATTAAACCCTCTTGCTGTATTAATGAGAACAAAGGGTTTTTCAACTTTGTTAATAAATTGAGCATCAATGATATATTTATTCTCGGGCAGATAGTTTGTATGAACGCTAATTATATCAGATTCTTTCAAAAGTATCTCTAATGAAACCTCATCTGCTATCGCGTCTGAATAGTTGGTTTTGTATTTATCAAAAGCAATTAGGTGTACTCCAAAGCCACTTAGCCTTTCAGCAAGGGCTTTTCCCATAACACCATAGCCAATTAGTCCAATTGTTTTTCCTTTTAATTCGTACCCTCTGTTTTCAGCTCTTCTCCAAACTCCATTTCTAACCTCACGATCAGCTCGTTTTAAATGGTTTTGAAGCATGAGTAACATTCCTAAAGTGTGTTCGGCAACGGCGTCTCTATTTCCTTCTGGGGAGCTGAAAACGTGAATGTTTTTTTTTTGGCAAAATTTAGTGTCAATGTTTTCAAGACCAGATCCTGCTCGAGCAATAAATTTAAGATTAGGAAGGGCTGATAAAATTTCTTCAGTTAAGCGGAAACGTGACCGAATAACTATTCCAGAGTATTCGTTTAGCTTTCTTAATATTTCAGTTGATTTTGATTTTGTTTGATCATCACAAATCCAACCCGATTTTGTTAACCGTTCCCATAAAATATCATGCACTGAATCGATAAAAATTACTTTACCTAAATTCATGTTATGAGTATTTTACAAATGTAAAAATACAGGAATAGTCCAAAAATATCATTTGCGGTAGTAATGAAAGGTCCTGTTGCTAATGCTGGATCAATTTTTATCTTGTTGAACAATAAAGGTATCCAAGTTCCAAAAACTGCGGCAAATATGATTACCGATATGAGTGAAATGCTAACAGCGAAGCTATATTCAAAGGTTTTGCCTATTAAAACATTAACCAAAAACAGTAAAATTCCACATAATAATCCGTTCACTACTCCTACTCCGAACTCTTTGAATAATTTACTTAATATTGAACCTGATAACGATTGGTTGGCAATTCCTTGAACAACAAGAGCTGAAGATTGAATACCTACATTGCCGCCCATTGCCGCAATTAATGGAATGAATATAATAATTTCAGCAGAAGCACCCTCTTTAAAAAAACCAACAACCCAGGCGCCTAATATTCCTCCAAACATCCCTACTAATAGCCAAGGAAAACGAGCTCGTGTTAACTGCCATATATTATCGGATGATTCTACATCTTCTGAAATACCGGATAACATTTGATAATCTTTTTCGGCTTCTTCAACAATTACATCGACAACATCATCAATGGTAATTCTCCCAACTAGATAATTGTTGTCATCAATAACAGGTAAAACAACAAGGTCATATTTATCCATTATTCGAGATACTTCCATACTCTTTGCAGATGTTTTTACAGAAATAATATCGGTTTTTGAAATGTCTTTTACCTGTGTGTTTGGTGAGTTTAATATTAGTGCTTTAAGTGAAATTATACCAACTAGTTTATTTTCATCATTTACAACGTAAACCGTGTGAACATCATCAACTTCTTCAGCTTGTTTTCTCAATTCAACTTCACATTCTTTGATGCTCCAATTTTCTTTAACCTTAATGAGTTCTTTTGCCATTAAACCTCCCGCAGAGTCTTCGTCATAGGAAAGTAGGTCCAGTAAATCTTGAGCCTGTTCGGAATCTTCTAAAGCATTAATTACTCGGGATTGTTTTTCAGGAGGGAGCTCGGAAAGTAAATCAGCGGCATCATCAGAATCCATTTTAGTTACAACAGATTCCGCAATTTCAGTCGCTGGAAGCTCTTCGAGTAATTTTTCTCTCTCTTCTTGTTCTAATTCAGCTACAACATCAGAACGGATTTCTTCGTTGAGCAAACGAACTATAGCAATGGCGTTTTCATCTGACACAGAGCGAATAATCTCAGCTATATCAGCAGGGTGCATATCTCCAAGTTTGGAAATAATTGTTGAAACTTCTCCCTGTTCTAAATGATCAGGAAGTCTTTCCATAAAGTTTTTTATTTCATCCTCCTGTTTTACCATTAATGCAAAAGTAATCTTTTATAAAAGGCTACAAAACAAAAAAGCTGTTTAGCAATACTAAACAGCTTTTTTAAAATTGTTTTTATAATTTATTTTAAAGTGAATGTTTCAACAAGAATCATATCAGTTTTGGTATACACTTGTACTTTATATAATCCTTCTTCAAAGCTTTTTCCACCTGATTTTTCAGCATAAATGATTACGTCGGAAGAAGAGTTTTGGTAGTTGATTGATTCTTTTGAGGTGTAGATAATTTTTTCAGTTTTGTAATTAAATTCCTCTCCATTTTCGGAAATAACTCTATCATTTGGATCAAGAACCCTTAAATAAAGATCAAGGTTACCTGCATCAGCAATTTCATTTTTACCAATTGTAAACGCAACTCTTATTTTATCCGCTCGTCTTGCTCGGTTTGTAGATTTTTCCTCACCATTTCTTCTAACTTTAACACCTTCAGCAATTTTTTCAAATGTTTGAAGACGCTTTCCTAACGCTACTTTACCTTTTAAATCGGTATTTATTCCTTCAAGTTTAACATTATTTTCGTTTGCTCCAGCTAAGTCAGTTCCAAGTTGTTGGTTCTCTTCTTTTAATTTTGCATTTTCTGAAATCAAAGCTTGATTTTTAGCCTTTAATTTAGAAATCTCCGATCTTAGGATATAGACTTCTGTTTTTAATTTTGCATATAGAGCTTTGAATTGACTGAAGTTTTTTGCTTGTCCATCAGACTGCTCAATTAATTCAGCTATTTGACTTTCTAATTTTGCAATTTTTTCCGCACTTTCTTTTCTTTTGGCCAAAATAGCTTCCACATCTTTACCCAATGCCACTGAATCAATTCCAGAAATATCGATTGTGCTTAAGAGAGATTTTGCTTTAGCAACATCACCCGTTAATCTTTTAAATCGATCCTCTGCAGAGGTTGATCTGCGTTCTAGAATCTCATTATCATTTAGTTCTTGCTTTAATGTATATCCTAAAAATAGAGATACTCCTGAGAGTAGTCCAATAGATACAAGTAATATAACAAGAACACTTTTCCCCTTTTTTTTCTGCTGTAAATCGCTCATAATTTTTCTTAATTCTCGGTAATTCAGAACAAATATAATCTATTTTTATAGATTACATAATCTTAAAGTTTTGATGATTGAAATCAGTACATTTTTATCCGTTTTTTATCCTAAAAACTGTAAATGTTGCCAAGGTTATTTAGTGAAAGGAGAGTCTTTTTTTTGTTTAAATTGCGAATTGAATTTTGGGGAACTTAGTCTAGTTGATGGTAAGTCTACCGAAATTGAACAATTGTTTTGGGGTAAGGCCAGAGTTGAATCTGCAGTTGCTGTTTTTCAGTTTTTAAAACAGGAGAATCTGCAAAGTATTATTCATGAATTTAAATATAATGGAAATGTAGGTTTAGCTCTAAAAATGGGGGAGCTAATAGGGTATAATTATTTATTGCCAATTAAAAATATTGATGCAGTTTCTTTTGTGCCAATGCATCCTAAAAAAGAGAAAAAAAGAGGGTATAACCAAGCTCAAAAATTAGCTAAAGGATTTTCCGGTATCACGGGAGTTAAAACAATGCATCTTCTAAAAAGAATAAAAAATACCGAAACACAAACTGAGAAAGGTGTTTTTGAGCGTTTTGAAAATATGGAAGATAAATTTGAAGTAATAAATCTATCGGAAGAAATTAAACATGTACTATTAATTGATGATGTAATTACCACTGGAGCTACATTGGCAGCTTGCGCGAACAAATTAATAAAAAAGGGTGTGAAGGTAAGTTTGGTTTGTTTAGCTTATCGTGGATTAAATTCTTAAAATCCACATTTTTTATCCCCACGAACATAGAGGAAAAAGATAAATCCTAAAACAATCCCTACAAAATCCGCAAGGATATCAAAAACATCAAAGCTCCTCCTGGGAATCATAAAGTGCTGAACAGTCTCAGTAATTATTGCTAATAAGGCGCTAATACCAACAACATATTTTACAGCATCAAAATGTATCTTAGGAAATTGACTTTGTTTTATAAAACCTATGATCGCACTAAAACAAAATAAAAAGAAAAGTATACTATGAAGGACTTTATCTAAATTTTCCACACGGGCTTTTGGCAAATTGTTTCCAGGTATAAAACACCCAATAACTATTAGACTGAAAAAGAAAAGTGTAAATATATTATATCGAAGAAACAAGATTATTTGTTTAATGAGATGTTAAGTTCATTAAGCTGTTCAGTATTAATCTCTGACGGAGAATTAATCATCACATCTCTACCCGAATTGTTTTTAGGAAATGCAATAAAGTCTCTAATGCTATCTTGGCCTCCTAACATTGCACAAAGACGGTCAAAACCAAACGCTAAGCCTCCATGAGGCGGTGCGCCATATTCGAAAGCATTCATTAAAAATCCGAATTGCTCTTTCGCTTCTTCTTCAGTGAATCCCAGTAAGTCAAACATTCTTTTTTGTAGAGACTTATCAAAAATTCTTATAGACCCTCCGCCTAGTTCAACACCATTCATGCATATGTCGTATGCATTTGCTCTTACTTCTCCAGGGGTGGACTCCATTTTATCAAAATCTTCTTCTTTAGGGGATGTAAATGGGTGATGCATAGCGTGAAATCTTGATGTTTCTTCGTCCCATTCTAATAGCGGAAAGTCAACAACCCATAATGGTTTAAAAACATTTGGGTCCCGTAATCCAAGTTGCTCTCCCATGTGAAGTCTAAGTTCATTCAATTGATTTCGGACTTTATTGGTTTCACCTGCTAATACTAATAGTAAATCACCAGGCTTTGCATTTGCTTCATTAGCCCATTCTTTTAAATCCTCTTGATTAAAAAATTTATCTACAGAGGATTTAAAGGTCCCATCTTCATTGTATTTAACATAAACCACTCCATTTGCTCCAACTTGTGGTCTTTTAACGAAGTTGGTAATTTTGTCCAGCTGTTTTCTTGAATAGGCTGCACAACCTTCCACATTGATTCCAACAATAAGTTCAACATCGTCAAATACCTTAAAACCTTTGTTTTGGGCAACAGAGTTTAATTCAATGAACTTCATCCCAAATCTTGTGTCAGGTTTATCGCTCCCATATAGTTTCATGGCATCAGCATACGTTAATCTAGGAAAATCAGGCAAATCGACATTTAAAACAGATTTGAAGAGATGTTTTGTCAGTCCCTCAAAGGTTTCAAGAATATCTTCTTGTGTAACAAAAGACATTTCGCAGTCTATTTGTGTGAATTCGGGTTGTCTATCAGCTCTTAAATCTTCATCTCTAAAACACTTTACAATTTGGTAGTATCTATCCATTCCTGCTACCATTAATAATTGCTTAAAGGTTTGCGGAGATTGCGGTAGGGCATAAAACTCACCTGGATTCATCCTTGATGGTACAACAAAATCACGAGCTCCTTCAGGAGTAGATTTTATTAAATAAGGGGTTTCAACTTCAAGAAAGTTTTGGCTTTCTAGATATTTTCTTGTTTCAAAAGAAACTTTATTTCGCAGTTCCAAATTTGCGCGAACGGGGTTTCGTCGAATATCAAGGTATCGATATTTCATCCTTAATTCTTCACCTCCATCAGTTTCATCTTCAATGGTAAATGGAGGTGTGGCTGATGCATTTAAGATGGTTAGTTCACTAACTTTAATTTCAATTTCACCAGTTGCGATTTTAGTTGTTTTTGAAAAACGTTCAATAACTTCTCCTGAAACAGACACTACAAATTCTCTTCCTAATTTTTTTGCAGTTTCAATGGATTCCTTAGAAGAAACACCTTCTTCGAGCACTAACTGTGTGATTCCATATCGATCACGGAGATCAATCCAAAGCATACCTCCTTTGTTTCTAACCTTCTGGATCCAGCCACTCAAGGTTGCTTTTTCTCCAGCGTTTGAAATTCTTAATTCTCCGCAGTTGTGTGATCGATACATAATAATTGATTAGAATTCAATTGCAAAAGTAGTAAAACGTTAACAGTCGGCCGAAAACTTTAACTTTGTAATATGGGTCTTTCTGTTTTTAGTGATGAACATTTTATGAAACTTGCTTATTTAGAGGCTCAGAAAGCTTTTGAAATGGATGAGGTTCCTGTTGGAGCAGTAATTGTATGTGACAATCAGGTTATTGCTAAAGGTCATAACATGACTGAAGCGCTGAATGATGTAACTGCGCATGCTGAAATGCAGGTTTTTACAATGGCTGCAAATTTTTTAGGTGGAAAGTTCTTAGACGAATGTACACTTTATGTAACCCTCGAACCCTGTTCAATGTGTGCTGGAGCTGCTTATTGGACAAGATTAAAAAAGGTAGTGATTGCTGCTCAAGATGATAAACGAGGATATAGGTCATTTAATGAAAACATGCTTCACCCGAAAACCAAAGTTAAATGGGGGGTAATGGAAGCTGAATGCAGTGCTATTTTAAAAGAGTTTTTCGCAAAAAAAAGAAGTCATTTTTAATTATCCCAGCATTTTAAGTTGTGTAACCTCTGCATCAGAAAGTTTGCGATATTCTCCTCTAGATAAATTCTTTTTTGTTATTCCCGCGAAAGACACTCTATCTTCTTTTTTTATTTTATAACCCAAAAGCTCAAATATTTTCGACAGAATCTTATGTTTATTATTAAAAATTTCAACCCCAATGGTATGTTGATTTCCTTTGATGTAAGAAATTGATTCTGCTTTTGCCCAACCACCAGAAGGAAGGCGTATTCCTTGAGTTATTTTTTCTAAATCTTCTTGTTTTAGAGGCTTGTCTAATTCCAGTTGAAAAATTTTTTCAAATTCATGTTTGGGATTAGAAAGTTTCAAATAAAGATCATTATCATTTGTAAGTAGTAATATTCCAGTGGAATCACGTTCTAGTTTTACAATGGGGGCCAAAATATATTTTGTGGCTTTGTTAACTAATCGACCAACAGTTCTTTCCTTTAGAGGGTTGTCACAGGCTGAATTGAAATTCTTAGGTTTATTAATAGCGAAGTAGAAAAGCTCATTATGGGAAAGAGTTTCACCTTCATGTTTAACAACATCAGAGTTTTTAACCTTGTACCCCATCTCTGTGATGATTTTCCCATTTACTGTAATTGAACCCAATTGTATTAATTCATCAGCCTCTCTTCGAGAACATACTCCAGCATGAGCTATAAACTTGTTAAGCCGAGTGGTTCCATCCCCTAAGTTTGTGGAATTAGAATTTAATCTTTTTTTTGGCCCTCCACCTCTTTTTTTATCCTTACCAAATCGCACTGCAGCAGGTTCGTAATTTCTTTTTTTACTCCCTCCTGTTTTCTTTTTGTTTGCCATAACGATATAAAGATAGCGTTTAATGGGAATAGTAAGTGAAATAGAAACTTTTCAGTGACGTTATTTCACTTTCTTTAAAAAGGAAATGTTTCTCTTTAGACCCGTTAATTTGGTTCTTTTAACTGCGCTTTTAGAAAAGAGCTTACTAAAGCTTTCTTGATTTATATGGTCCCAGTCTTTTTGAGTCATTGAAAGTAAATCTGGATGAGGATTGAAAAGAGGCTCATTGTGGGGCTTGGAAAGTCGATTCCATGGACAAACATCTTGACAGATATCACATCCAAACATCCAGTTATCAAATTTCCCACTTACAGATTCGGGAATAGCTTCTTTTAATTCTATGGTATAGTAGGAAATACATTTTGATCCATCAACTACCATGGGTTCTACAATTGCTTCAGTAGGGCACTCATCTATGCACGCAGTACATGTGCCACAGTGGTCCGTCACAGATCCGTCACTGGGTAGTTCAAGGTCCAAAATAAGCTCAGCTACAAAGAAAAAACTTCCGGATTTCTTATTAATCAAATTACCACTTTTTCCAACCCATCCAAGGCCACTCTTTTTTGCCCAAGCTTTATCTAAAACAGGCGCTGAATCAACAAATCCCCTACCTGAAACCTCTCCTATCTCACTATTAATAAATTCGAGCAAATCATTTAGTTTTTGACGAATTACTAAGTGATAATCTTCACCATAAGCATATTTTGCAATTTTCGGTGAGTTTTTATTTTGTGTTTTTTCAGGAAAGTAATTCATTAAAAAAGACACTACTGTTTTGGCATCATCTACCAATAACCTAGGATCTAATCGTTTATCAAAATGGTTTTCCATGTAGTTCATTTTACCATTTAGATTTTTTTTCAAGTAATTTTCTAATCTAGGAGCGTCTTCTTCAAGAAATTCAGCCTTTGAAACGCCAACATAATCAAAACCTAACCTGTAGGCCTCAGACTTGATTAGTTTTTTATGTTTTTCTCCTATACTCAAAATTGCATGTATATAAATTCAGCACCATCATTAAGGTTTCCAATTAAAAAGCAAAGCAGGGTTAAAACAGTGGTAAAACCTATTGATAAATTGGGGGATTTCGCCATTTTTTCAAGACGATTTTCCAAAACAAGAAAGATAAAAACTAATGTTAAAATCATCCCTAGTTGGAACTGCTGCTCTAAATACCAACCATTCCCTAACACCGCGAATACATTCGTTTCCCATTCAAAGTCCCAAGATTCAATAGTGAAAATCTGCTTTGTAAAATTTAGTGAATTTTTCCATGTTTTTGAAACAAAAAATAGATTTGAAAAACTTATACATAAAATTGTGCATAGCCATCCAATAGGCTTTGGTAGTTTTATCCCTGTTTTTTTACCGAGGTATTCAGTACTTAAATAAAGTCCGTTTAGTATCCCCCAAATCAAAAAACCAGTATAAATGCCATGCCATAAACCACTTAAAACAAATGTGGTTAGTATACCAACAACAATACCGTACACAGGGTGTTTTCTGAGTTGAAAGGATATGGGGTAAAAGAAATTTTGAGTAAGCCATTCGATTAATGAAATATGTGTTTTTTTCCAATATTCACTAACCGAGGATGATCTTAAGGGTACTTTAAAGTTTTCTTTTAGAGTTACGTTAAACAATTTTGCAACGCCTAGTGCTATATCAGTGTATGCGCTGAAATTCAAATACATTTCAATGGTAAATAGGATACTTGCAAAAAAAATTGTGATTCCTTTAAATTCAATTTCTGTATCGCCAAATACCGTACTAGTTATAATGTGCAGGTTGTCTGCGAGCACAATTTTTTTAAAAATACCGAAGAGAATTCTGTTGATCCCTGATGTGAAATTTTTCGGATTGAATTTGGACGTGTATTTTAAAGCATTAATTTCTTTTGGCAATAAAATTGGACCTGAAATAAATTTTGCAAAAAAAGCATTTGCAAAAAGTAAATCTATAAAATGGTATTCTTGCGGTTTATGGCGTATGCTTAATAGAAGTATACCTATGTTTTGAATAGCATAATACGATAAACCAAATTTAAAAAAAGTCAACTCCTCTTCTAAAAAGTAAACAGATATAATGCAGCCTAAATGGATGATAATTCCAATCCATGCTTTTGATTTAGACTTTTGTAATAAAGCAGTTATTGTTGTAAGAACTATTACACAAAGAGCGGATTGCCAACTGAAAAAAGAAATTAATACAATGGACGTAGTTATAAGTATATCTTTTCCCCTGAGCTTGGTGTTATAAAAAACAATAAGGCTTACAAGAAATAGAAATATAGAAATATATGGAACCCAATTCACTGCGCTAAGTTACTGAAGTGATTTACATTTTTTGCTGAATACTTCTAACTAATTCACCAATGTTTTCAAAATCCATAATCTCAAAAAAATCAAATTCTATTTTAAACTCTTCTTCTATTGCTCGGATTAAGTTCATATGGTTTAAAGAGTCCCATTCTTCGATATCATTAGCTGTAGTAGTTAATGTTATTGCAATATTTTCTTTTTGAAAAAAGTTTTTGATGACATTGCTTAGAATATTCAGTATGTGGTTCTGTTGACTCAATTGTTAAAAGAAGTTAAGCGAATACAAAAGTACAATTAAGTGCGTTAATAGATTAAGTACGTTCTTTATAAAGGTAAATTTTTCATAATTCTTATTACTGATTTTAAATAATCAGATTTTAAGTAGGTTTAGTTTTGGTTAATAGTAATCCTGTCTTTCAAAAGGCAGGATTTACTATTTTTTAAGTAGTGCGCTAAAAACCTAGTCTCTTATGAGTTCAATGAACCCATTTATTAATCGGTTTTCAATACCGTTTAATCGCTGTTCTTTTACTATGCAGTTATAAAAATAAACTCCTGATGAACATGGAAGTTTTGTTACTATATGTCTTCCATCCCAATTTATATCACGGTCATTTGTTTGATATACGAGTTGTCCCCATCTGTTGTATATTTTAATTTCAACTTCTTCCACATATTTATATGGAAACGGAATAACAATTTCATTGAAGTTATCTCCATTAGGGGTAAAAATATTGGGAAGTGTATAAAAAGGACAGTTATCAAAGCATATTTCATGAGTAGGTTCAGATTCATTACCAACAGAATCAACTACTGAAAAAGTGTAGCAACCAGCCACCTCTATTAATTCATTATGAACAAATAAAGAATTTCCCCAAGGAGAATTTTCAGCTGATAGTAAAACATATTCATCGTCAGGAAATCGTTTGTAGAAAATATTCAATACGGTTAAATCTGCGTTGCAATCTGTTGTGTCCATATTCCATGAAAATGTATTTTGAGTTAATTCACAATTTGATAATGTTGTTATTTCAGGAACACATGGAGGAATAATATCTTCTGGAATTTCACAAACTTCTTGACTGTTATTCAGTAGAAAAGTATCCGATTGATTAGAACTGTATTCGCCCAAGGTTAAAACCTTGTAGCAATATGTCTCTCCGTTGGTAAGATTCATATGAGAGAATAAATTTCCTACAACAGAATCGATGGGTTCCCAAGTTCCATTGCTTTCGATTAGAATTACAGTTGTGTCATTGCTCCATGGGGTTGAGAAATTCCATTTTAAATGGATTGTCTGGTCAGCTGGTGCAGTAGTTAAAAATACCGATGAAGTATTTTGGGAAGAAGAAAGAAGTATTTCGTTCCCATTTAATTTTTCAATTAATTCAATTTTATAGTTTTTTTGAATAGATCGTGTGTTGATATTTTCATGTGTAAAACTAGTGTCGTTTAAATTCAAAGAGGCATATATTAAGTTTGGGACGCCTGCATTGATTTCATAAATTTTGTAAAAAAGTTCACCTGTAAAACTAAGACTATCCAAATCTTTCGGATTTTTCCATTGAATAAAAATTTCCCCAGATACAGAATCCGTAATTTTCACATCTACATGTGTAGGTATTGGACTTATTTCTATAGTTTTAGCGCATGATTCCTCACTAGCAATGCTTTCAGCACCATCGGGGTATATCGCTATAATTCTATAACAATAGGTGTTTCCTTCTATTGCAGATTCATCTAGATAGATACTATTATCTCTACCTTCCGAACTCCCAATTAGTGTATATCCAGTATAAGAGGGTATTCCCGTTTCACATGAATCTGGAATCCAGTTTAAAGAATCGTTTTTTCGGTAAATTTTATAACCAACTACTTCCTCGCAAATACTTCTTGTCCACGAAACATGGATTCCATTGGTTTGAGCCGTAGCAATGACATTTTGAACTTTTGGTCCGATTACTGTAATGTTTAATGTGTATAAATCGATTAATTGAACTTCACTATCATTGTCTTGTGCTTTGAAGAAAATTTGATAAGGACTATACCTTACATGAGAACATCCAGTATTCCATAAAAAATCACCAGTTACACTGTCCTCTCCTAAAACTTCAGAAAAAACAGCTAAATTACCAGAAACTTCAGATAATGGGCCTCCACTTGCTGTGAGTGTAATGGTTTGGTCGGT
>JBJKXR010000024.1:0-32215 GCA_045561495.1 Flavobacteriales bacterium
CGAACATCAATCAAATTAGTGTTTTTAACCATTTTTTCTAAGCGTCCATTAGGTGTATATATTTCAATTTTTTTTACTTCAACTGCGGTTGATATGTATAGTTTATCAACCGCAGGATTAGGGTGTATTGCAAACCTGTTTTTTATAAATTCACTTCCTTCATTAAAGGAAAGACCAGTATGAGTAGAACATTGAGTTTGATATTCAACTCCTTCAATGTCGTTTTCAAGGTTGTTGCCATGGCCATATATTTTTTCAGGTATAGAAGGGGATGAGTTGTTGTTTTTATAATAAGTTCCTATGGAAGTAAAAGCACCCGAAGTGTCGTAAAAATCCGCCACATCAGAAACCGGTTGGAACCAAGCATAGCGCTCAACATAGTCAAGTGAGTCTAAATAGGGAATCGCCAATTTCATAAACTCATGATTTACAAATGTTGTTCGGTTAAGGTTAGCATTAAACTCAGTAATCCAAATAGGCAGTTGATAATGATTGTATACTTTCGTTAGATAGTTTTTAAAACGACCAAAAATCAAATTAGGGTCTGCATTAGGTGAATTTTTGGGATTTACTCCCCAATCATACCAGTGTACAGCAATTACATCGATGCGAATGTCATTTTCTTTTGCTAGCATGTTAAAACTGTCCAACCAATCATCCCATGCTTGCTCTCGGCAAGCAGGAGAAACCATTCTTAAACCAGTTTTCATTAGGTTTTTATAATGCATAATTGCAGTGTCAGGAATGCATAGGTTACTGTATTGACCAGATTGCCCATTACAATCATCGGGTTCATTAAAGCCAAGAATATGCGTAGCCTTATACATGGCTTTATATTTTGTTATATCTTCTGAATCTGTGCCACCGGCCCCCCAAGCCATAGGGCTGTACTCTTTGTTTAATGTTGAACTACCATTATTACTCCACAGGTAGTGCCAAGAGTCATCAAGCCCGAAGTGATGGCCACCAATTCCTTTTTTTGCCGCCCAGTTCCATGGAATTACTCGTATGAATGATATACCATTGTTTAATAAAGAAGGCAATTCTTCAACCACTACATCAGATTCAGAGGCAATAAAAACTTTACTCTTCCCTGTACCATCATAGTTAACGGCGAAAGTTGCCATATATCCTTTGTTTAGTATGAATGATTGAATATTGTTTTCGAGATTATTCGGGATTTTTTCGCCATTGTATATTTCATTGAGTGCTATTTCCCCTAAATCTCCCTGAAGGGATTCGCCAGAATAAACTTTAAGAACAATAGTGGAAGAGTCCTCTTTTCGAACAACAGAACCGTTTGCATAATAATTGTCAATTCGAATATTTTCTGGGTACAAAGCTATTTGTCCATTGACAGTTATTTGAGAGATATAATTAGTGAAAAAGTCAGCAGGCTTAACTAATATTGTCCTCAACCAGCTTGGAGAAGCTGAAAAATCTATTTGTGAATTATTTAGTAATGGAACAGAATCCGAAAGATTCAAATAGCCATTTTTGCTGATAATTACATTACCACCAAGAATACTATTAGCATTGAGTACACCGTTCTCAATTTTTAAAATACCTGTTCCGAGGTGAATTGGAGCATTTGCTTCAGCTTTACATGTTAACGTTAAGTTTATGTTTATATCCTTATTTGGATTAATGCTTTCTGGGCTAGGTATTTGTCCTGTTAGTGTATCTAGCCAATTTTCCTCATCAAAAAAACTTGAATTTCCTGTTGTACCTGTCCAATAGTAATTTTGACCTTCAGTATTTATAAATACAAGTAAAAGAAAAGATAAAAAGAAAAGAGGTTTTTTAAACATCCCTTATAAATTACAAAGAATTAAAAGATGAATGGTAATGCTTTTAAGTCAACTAATAAAAAGAAATGGCTGCAACAAAAATGAAAGCATTTAAAACCATGAAAAAAAATGCAGGAAAAGAAACTAATAAACCATCTTTTAATCTTACCCTCACGACTACACCGGCTAACATAAGCAATGCAAGACCTAGAGATGAGACAATTAGGATTAAATTAAACTTTAACCCCACAATTAATCCAAGAGCGCCTAGAAATTCTAAAACAACTATGTAACCTCCTATTTTTTGTAGGTTGAAACGCTTAAATTCAAGTTTCATTTGCGGCCCCACAAAATAAGCTATAACGTATCCAAAAAAAGACAAGCTTGAAAACAAACTACATATTTGTATTGCTGTCATTAAGGTGTTTTAAATTGAAAAAAAAGCTACAAATCCACATAAAATAAGAAGAAGTAGAGATGGTAGGCGCTGTTTGAACGGGTTGTTTACTTTAAAATGAAAAAGTTGAGCAGCAATCATAAATGCCCCCATAAGTGAGGAAGATAGCAATACAAGGTTAGGGTACCAGATTCCTGCAACAAGTAATGTTGCTAATGCTGTTTTGGACACGCCCACAAAATTACGTACCACATCACTCAATCCAAAGGAAGTAAATTCCTTAAGTACATTATGGAATCTAAAAATCCAAACATATACAACGGAAAAAGAAATAATAATCTGGGCTGTTTTTATGAGTTCAATCATTGTGTTTTATTTAGTTTGAAATAATTGTTTCTAAATTTAGCGAAACTCTGTATTAAAACTAAAAAAAAGTTATCTTTTTGTTTATGAGTCCCTCATAAATTCTTATATCCTTTTAGCACATTGTTACATAAATACATTGTTAGCAATAATTGTTTTCGAAATTAAAATGTATTAAATTTGCAACCCTATTAAATTTACCTCTTTAATCAACAATACTTGGACAATTTATGTTAAAAATTGATATTGACGCTGAGAACAAACGTTTAAGAAAAAAGACACCAATCGAAATTATCGAATGGGCAATAACATTGTCTGAAAAAAGGGTTGTTACTACCAGTTTTGGAACATACTCGTCTGTTTTGTTAAGCGCAATTTCCACAACGGATAAGAATATGGATGTTTTGTGGTGCGATACAGGATACAATAATTATCAAACGTATAAGCATGCCAATAGTCTCATTGAAGAATATAAGTTAAATATCAGCATATATACACCAAAACAAACCCGTGGATATATTGATGTCACTCTAGGGCTTCCAACAGTTGATGATCCTAAACACGAAGACTTTACGGAATTGGTTAAATTAGAGCCTTTTAGAAGAGCTTTGGAAGAGCATCAGCCGGAGGTTTGGTTCACGAACATTAGAGTAAGACAAACTGAGTTGAGAGATTCAAAGGATATTTTAAGTTATAGTAACGATGGAATTTTAAAGGTGAGTCCTTTTTATTATTGGAGCGACGAGGAACTTGATGATTATTTAAAAAAGAACAATTTGCCTAAAAATCCAGATTATTTTGACCCAGTAAAAGCTTTACAGTCAAGAGAGTGTGGGATTCATAACATAGGATAAGTATTAAGTTATCTATTGATTTAGGATACATTATTTCTTGCAAAACCTTACTGATTTACCGAATTCAAACTTTATAAAATAAAATCCTTTTGTAAGCTTTGTTACATCTATTTTTTCATTGTTCGTAACAAATCCTTGTTTAATTTTAGAGCCTACAACATCACAAATCTCATAATTTTCAGTTTGATTCAATCCGGTTATTTGAATGAAGTTTGTAGATGGATTAGGAAATAAGCTTAATTTAGTCTCACTATTATTTTCGACAATACTTGTAGTTGCATCTGTAGATCTTTTATACTTAAAACCACCACCTGATTTACCTTGAGTCCATGAAGTGAACTCAACCGATAAGTAAATATTATTCTGTAATAACGTGTAAAACAAGTTTTTGACCAACTGAAAATTTGGGTTTCACAACTGCTGTTCGGAAGGATGAAAAAGTAAGGCTTTCTATTTCTGACAAATTACCAACTGCCCATTCGGTGCCAAGTGGGCTAATTCCTTTTTCTGCTTCGTTCTCTAGAAATGCATTGTAAATTTCACCTTCGTTACCTCTAATTATCGCAACACTTGGAGAAATACTATCTTGATTAAATGCGTTCGTGGGATCTGCATTATCTTCTTTTTCAAATTCAATCATTGGTCCGCTCCAAATAGATTGAGCAATTAATGAACTATCTATTAGAAAGATAATACTAAAGGAGAAGATTAAATAATAAGTTTTCATGGTTAAAAAATTAAAGATTGAAAATACAAATACTTACAAACGCTTTCTCGGAATTTAACAAGAATTCATTTTACTAGCACTTGGTGTTTTCACATTATTTTTCAAATAGAAGCATTCACTATTTGCAGGGTTGTTACAAGCATTACATAGGGGAACTATCATAAGTTTATTACTGGAAGTATCACTACAGTTGAATATATGCGCACCAACACGGGCAGTGTTCGAACAGCCTAATTTTGAACATCTTTCAGGTTTGTTCAATTTTGTTGCCTTTTCCCAGTGAAGCAAGTATGTTTTACATCCGCAAGACGGAGGGAATTTTGCTTTTCTTTTTGAGTTTTTTACATGCTTTCGCATAATTTAGTTTTCTATTAAACACTATTATTTAATAGAAGATAATTTGCTTTTTAAACTTTTTATCTTCCTAAATTAAATTCGGAAATATTTTTCAGAGAAACAATAATTTCTAGGAAACTCAAAAAGTACATGTAAAAACTAGTGATATTTTAATTTAAGATGATTGAAAAATTATTCCTTTAGTACCATATCAATACAAATTACAGCTGAAAGAATTAACATTCTAAGCGGGTCATTTTCAGGGACTTCATCGTTAATGGAGAGCATATAATTATCGGCAGTAGTAAACATCTCTTTTCCTAATCCCGCCCATTTTTTACTTACATGTCCATACTCAGAATTATCTTTGATGAATTTAAAATCCCAACTTGTCCATTTGCCCTTGAGTTTACAAAGAATTTTTTCTTCAGGATCGAGAACATTAAATTTACCACCTATAGAAAATAACTTTTGTTTGAATTTACCAACTAGTTTTTCGTTTTCATCATAAACATTTACAGTAGAAAGAATCAAGGAAACTCCTCGTTTCACTGTAAGTATTTTTTCACCGGAAGGTGTTGTCACTTCTACATTGAAAGGAGTCATTCTTTTGTAATTTGTAAATCTAAGAAGTTTGGTGAAAAAACCTAATTTGTTTTCCCGGCAATTCATTATTAAGTCTTGATTTTCAGGGTTATATATATCATAGTTGTTTGCAGCTTTGAACATCCCAACATGTTCTTTTACAAAAAACAAATTTTGATTTAAAGTTGGATTCATCTTTTTGATCTTTAAGTGGTTTAATAGAATAAAAAATTAAGGTAATATTTTTTTTAATCTTAACACCGTTTCACTAAAGTAATCTACTATGTCTTTTTCTAAAAATGAGTTTTGTTTGGTGTGAAAAAATAAATTTAATATGCAGTAGAGTGCTCTCTTAAAATAGGGGTCTAATTTCTAGTTTTTAAAAAAGGTTTTTAGATGCAGTAAACTTGAAAGTAGTAATACTATGTAATTTGTTAATTATTATTCTTACTATATTCTGGAATGTTTTAAAATAGGTGGCCTACTCATTTCTAGAGTGACCACCTTATTTCTTATTTTTTAGTTTTTATACTATACCAATCAATTTTTCTTGATAGGTACATAATAGTTCCCAATACTAAGAAAAGTCCAATACTTCCCATTAGTAAAGCATAATCTTGCATTTGGATAATAGAGTAAATGAACAAATAAAGTAATACGAGTATTAATCCAATAACTTTTGTCAGTCTTCTATTTTTTGCGATGCTATGGGCATATAGAGTAATCATGGAAATAATGCTAACACTCGAAATCAAATAACTATACTTAAAAGCTATGTGCTCCGAAAGCGCAACCAGTAGCGTGTAAAAAACACATAGTGCTAAACCAACAATAATGTATTGTATTGGGTGAATTCGAACGTTGTTTAGAATTTGAACAAAAAAGAACAATAAAAATGTTAATGTAATAAACATTACGGCATACTTAGCAGAGCGCATACTTTTTTGGTATTCATCAACAGGAACAATTAAATTCACACCGAAGGACGAATTGTAAATTCCATGAGTTGTGCCACGGAAACTTTGTGGATAGGGTCGGTTCAGATGTAAAACATCCCATTTTGCCGTAAATCCATCTTTATTAATCTCTCTATCGTCAGGTAAAAACGCACCATCGAAGCTTGGATTTTTCCACGGCGATTTTATGGAGACGTTTGTAGATTTTCCTAATGGAATAAAGTTCAATCCAGAACTTCCATTAAAGTTTAATTCAAGTGAAAAGTTCTTATCCACAGTTCCTGTTTTTTCAGGATGGACAGGAACGCGACAGCTAATCCCATTTTTAATTACATCGTTTGATTCAACACCGGGATTAAAGTCGTAATTTTTACCATTCCAGTTTAAGGAAGTTTTATTTTGAAGCCCTCTTAAATCAGATAAACCTAATGAAACATATGCATCTTCCCAAAGAATATTTTCATCGGCTATTTTCCATTCTTCAAAGTTAGGATTGGAAAAATTTCCTGTTAAGTTTAATTTACTAGTGTAAACAATTACCTCGTAAATACCTCGGTACCGAACTTCGGGCAATACCTTTCCATTAATCGTTAATTGATCGGGTAAAAAATGAGCATATTCTCTTGATTTAATCAAGTTGTATTTTTCAGTTTTAGTATCGAAGACTTTCGTATATGTATTATAAGGTACTGTAAGAACAAGACCTGTGACGGTCTGCTTTTCTCCCCACTTTGAACTTATTTCTCTAGTAGCATCTTTTTGCCTGTATTCACGCTCTCTTATTAAGCTTTTTACCATTGAAACAGGTATGAGTAGGAATAAAATTAATATCCCTATAGTAATCAGTCGAATTGTAATAGAATTTCTAAGCCAGTTACTAGCTTTTTCAGAAAATGTTGGTTTTTCTTGCATCGTTTTGTTGTTTTTTAAATTTTTATTTCTGCCTAACGCTTCTATTTTTCAATTCGTATAAAATTTTAGGAAGAATAGGTTTTATAAAGGAATTTTAACAACTCCATATTGCTAAAATTAAACATCAAGAATGTTCCTGTTATCAGAGATTTATTATTTGCGCGCATTTATAAATTAAATGCACGTCAAGGACTTTGTTGAAGAGTTTTCTAGCGGATTCTTTTCTGTAGTTAAAAATTAAGATTATTATTCCCTAGTTAGGCATACTTAATAAACGAGATGGTTACACTATATAATTTGTCCAAAACACCCCGTTGAGATATATCCAAAACCCACTAAATACTATATGTATGAATGTTTCAAAAGGCTTTCCTTTCCATAATGTTGACGAATAGCCAAAAAATTGAATAAAAAGACGAATGGCCCAAAAAATCCCCAGTCCAAGCGAAACTGTTTTCCCCAATTTTGTCCCTATTAATTCATCCGCCGAGGTCAGGCACAATAAACCCATCAAAAAAACAATAAGTGCGATAAAAAAGGTGTGAATGGTCATCATTTGCTTATTCATTAAGCTTAATGATTTCAATTCCTCTTTCCAATTAAAATATTTTGGGAAAATAATATGAATTAGGGCTAAAATCATTAGTGAAATACCGATTATATGAAAATGTAATTGCATTTTGGAGAATTATTAATGGCAGTTGAAAATAGACATAAAAGGAGTGAACTTAGTTTCTGTAAAAGAGAAAAAACCTGCTTCTTTAAACGCTTTATGCCATGTTTTTTTTGAAAAGAAATGAGTGAAACCAATGGAAAATGCAAAAAAATTAGGCACATCCCTTAAATGTTCAACGGTAATGACTTTTCCATTGGGTTTACAAATTCTTTTGCATTCTTTTAAAAAAGCTACTTTTTCTTTATGTGTTCTAATTTCATGAGCAGCTGAAAGGAGAAAAACTAGATCAACCGAATCGTTCTCTAGAGGGATATCCTTAGTACTAATTTGTTTAGTATTTGGATAAGTTGAACTTACTTTTCTAGCTCGAACTATTGCTGGCTCTGTATGATTGTCAGCGTTGTAAAAATCAAATACGCTCAATTTAGAATCTGGAAAATTATTTTTCAGAATGAAACTTGTTTCATCAAATCCCGCGTTTATGTTAACAATTTGTCCAGATTTTAATTCTCCTAATTGAAGTTTTTTTAGCCACTTAAAGTCATAATAGCCTGAAAAGTCATATACGTAAGCGGAAATAATCAATGGCATTAGAAGGCCATATGAAAATGCGCCAACAATAATTGTTGTCCATATCGGTGGACTTTTTAGTAGAATGAGGCTAATTACAATAATTCCTAAAACAATTAAGCCAACCACATAAAAATGTCGGTTAAAACTTAAAATATTTAAAACTCCTTGAAACTTTCTTCTTTTTACATCCATTTTTCAAGTTTTCCTTTTTTCCAGTAATATGGAATATTGCCTACAACAAATGCGTTTGCAAGTTGTATGTTCTTGAATTTCTTATTTTCAATAAATCCAACATTCGCATTTTCAATAAGTAAAGGTTGAGGTTTCCAGTTTTGCCGTACCCCTTCAATTATTAAAACTTCTTTTTTTTCTTCGTTATAAGTAAATGTGAAGGGCAGAGGTCCTGCAAATCTTCTTGCCTCTTTCCAATTATCGAAAGGAGAGTTTTCTGGAAGTTCAATGTTTATTTCTTCATTATTTATACAAACATCTAGATTCGATTTTTTAGAATATATATGAAGCCCTTTATCTTTTTCAAGATAATTAATATCTGTTGTCGTGTAGTTATAGTGTGTGAAAATATTGCCAAAGAAAGACATCTTCTTTTTATTGGTTTCGGATTTAAGTATATATAACCCGCGTAATCGTCTTCCTCTTTTATCTGTGTAACGAACAAAAATTCTATAACCAATTAAAAAAAAATCATTTCCTAGAAAACGAGGGAAACCTTTTGGTCTCAGGTCCTTTGTTTTTACCATTGCTAGAGCAATAAACCCCCATTTATCGTCATATGTATCGAGTTCTAAACATTCAGGAATCAAACCATAAAGTTCCTCCTTTGCAATTGCATAAGAGAGTACAATAGAGTTCTCAAAATGTGTTTCAACTGCAAAGGGATGATTTTTTAAAAAATTCATGATGCTTTTTGAGTGTTGGGTGTTTTATTTAAAATAAATTCATACCAGTATACCATAACAATAAATACGCAGGCAAAAATAGAATTGAATTTCCCCCAAAGTAAGAGCTCCGGAAGTAAGAATAAACTCCAATAAATTCATTACTGCTACAACTGTAATTTGAACAACAGCATTTAATTTGGATTTAAGCCTTGATAAAACCCAAACTCCCATAATTATTTCTGAAACCCCTATAGCAAAGGTAATCGGCCTTGAAAAGCTGCTGCCTAAAATGGTCGCAACAATTGCTTCGTGTCTGGGAACAAAATTCAAAACCTTACAGATTAATCCGTTTGTAAACCAAATACAAGCGGTAAAATAAATTAAATAATTATATAGGTTTCTAAGATTCAATTGCATAAGTTGTATTTTTCAAAACTTTAAAATAATTAGCTAAAAAACATTTCAGGTTTGAAGCAATGATTCAACACAATTTTTTGAATTAGTACCATATATACCATCAATAACCAGTTGATTGTTGGATTGTAATAGCTTTATCGAGTTTTCAGTTTTTGTTCCAAAATCTCCATCGGCATCACCACAATTGTATTCCAGAGTATTAAGAATCAATTGCAGTTGAATAACTCTTTCTCCTTTATTCCCTTTTTTAAGAACAGGATCAGGGATGCTTAAATTCGTTATTTTACTTAACCTTCTGAAGCTGAGTATTTTTTTCGCATCATATTCTGCAATAGTTACTGCATTTTTTTGATTTCCTCCTAAACAAAAAACTTTATTTGTATCCTGGTTAAACCCCAAGAATATTCCTACGTGTCCTTTCCATGAATTGATATTCTCTCTCCAAAAAACCACAATATCACCAGGAATTGGGTTTTCAGTACTTTCACCAATATTTATCCATGAACGGGCATTCGGTTTACCAGAAATTGGTAATCCAGCTTCTTGTGCACACCAATTCACAAAAGTACTGCACCAGGGTATTTCATCGTTGTTTATACCTGAAATGTTTGTTTCTTTAGCATAAGCAATTATTTGAGGATTGTCCTCAGCTCCTCTAATCTCTTTTATTCCTAATTGTGATGCTGCAATCGTTAAAATATCCATGGGTGAAGGTTGTTGATTTAAGAATTAAATATATTCATATTTACTTATCTTTTTAAGATTATTGGAAAGATTTAGAAGCAAATCAGATAGATATTTTTTTATGATTTAATTTGTTTTCAATTTCATACCATACGCATTCTTCTAAATTGGGATAGTTGGATAATTTAGGATGACGAAAATATCCTTTTTTAATCATGCCAATTTTCTTCATTATATTTTCGGATTTTTTATTTCCAATTGTACAGGTGGAAATTATTCGTTCAAGTTTTATAGTGTTAAAGCCGAATTCAAGGCATTTTAATGCTCCTTCTGTTGCATAACCTTTTTGCCAAGCTTCTTTTTTTAAGCGCCAACCAATATCCGTAGCGGGGGTGAATTGCGTCATGTATTCTTGATTTGCTAACCCAATAAACCCAATAAATTCAGTTGTTTCAAGTATTTCTACTGCAAAATAAGTATATCCATGACTTTGATATTGCTCTTGAAGTTTTTTTAAAAGATTAGTCGATTCATCTTGGTTTAAAGGCTTTGGAAAGTGTTTCATAACCTCTAAATCTGCATTTATTCGAGAAAGTTCAGGTAGGTCTTGAAGGGTCCAGTTTCGAAAACCAAGTCTCTCAGATTTGAATATGTATTTATCTTTCAAGTTGCAAAAATTATGTATTCTAAAAGTAATTCAAAAGAGTTGTCAATGTGAAAATATACGATTTATACGAATCATTATTTTCACTTTCAAAATTATATGAAATGTCTTTTAATTCATTTTGGTCCAAAATATGCTTATCTTATAACAGCTAAACCTACCGCTATGAGAATTAATAATTTTACATTTCTACTACTTCTATGCCTTTCTCAATTTACTTTCGGACAAGACTGGGTAAAAATATGGAGCGATGAATTTGACTACACTGGGCTACCTAATTCCACCAAATGGACCTATGATGTAGGGGGTAATGGATGGGGTAATGGAGAATCGCAGTACTATACAGATGCTCGTTCAGAAAACGCTCGTGTGGAAAACGGTAATCTTATCATTGAAGCAAGAAAAGAAACGTATGAAGGAAACGATTATACTTCTGCTAGACTCGTTTCAAAAGGTTTGGGAGATTGGAAATATGGTAAAATTGAGGTTCGTGCAAAAATCCCAACTGGAAATGGAATGTGGCCAGCAATATGGATGTTGCCTTCAGAAAATGTATACGGAACCTGGCCCAAAAGTGGTGAGATTGATATTATGGAAAATGTTGGTTTTGAACCCAATACCATTCATTGGAATGTGCATACGGAGAGTTATAATCATTCAATTGGAACCAATAAAGGGGATAAAGCCGATTTTGCGGAGCCTTATAACAACTATTATACTTATGCGGTGGAATGGTATGAGGATAGTATACGGTTTTTAGTCGACGGCGTTGAATATTTTCAGTTTGATAAAGAGAGTAATAATTCCAATGTTTGGCCTTTTGACCAAAAGTTCCATTTACTATTAAATATAGCTGTTGGTGGATGGGGAGGTGCACAGGGTATAGATGCTGATGCCTTTCCTCAAAAGATGTATGTTGATTATGTAAGAGTATACAAGCAAAGCGGAGTAGAGTCGAATTATACGTGTACCGTAAACGAATGGTCTCATGGAGAAGTAGTGAAAACACCAGATTCAAGTTTCTATTCACCAGGAACAGAGGTTAATTTACAAGCAGTTCCTGATAACGGCTATGTATTTAACAAGTGGTACGGAACAGTTCAGGATACATCACCAAGTTTGGATTTAATTATGCACTCCGATTATTTTCAAACGCCCGAGTTTTTAAAACCTAATGAGCAAGTAGTCAATTCTCAATTTTTAGGTGGAATTGTTAACTGGGGAGGATACGGCGCCAATATGAACGTAGAGTTTGGAGTGCATACCACGAATCTATCTGTTTCTACACCCAACCCTTGGGACGTTCAAATGTCTCAAGGTGGAATAGCTTTAGAGGAAGGTAAGGCATATACCTTAACCGTTATTGCGTCAGCTTCTCAAAATAAGGCTATAAATGCAGCTTTGGGAAAAGCGTCTGCTCCCTGGACGAGTTATATTGGCGGAAATATTGATTTAACAACAACTGCTCAGGAATATGTGATTCAGGGAGTTATGGGGGTTTCTGATGCAAGTGCAAGGGTTGTTTTGAATTTAGGTGGAGATGCAGGTGATGTTATGATTGAAGAAATTAGTGTTGTGGAAGATATTGTTTCTTCTAGTCATGATATTGATAATAAAGATTTTGTTACTGTTTACCCCAACCCTTTTAAAGATAATCTAGTGATTATGAGTAGCGAAGAATGGTCCCGTTTATCCATTTACAATGTACTTGGTAGTTTGGTATATGATGATATGGCTTACCAAGCGAATAAATCTCTTGATTTATCATTGCAAACGGGGATTTATTATGTGAAACTTAAAAGTGATGATAAGGAGCAATTGGTAAAGGTGGTTAAGAAGTAAGGTTTTTTAGGGTTAAGTTTGAGATATGTTTTATCTTGTTCTTTTAAGTTGAATAATTAAGGTGTTTAGTCCATTAGTATGAAAAAATTATCGGTTGTTTTAATTGGGTTGTTTTTTGTTTTTGTGGCTTGTAGAAACGCTCCTAAAACCCCAGATTCATGTGATTTCACAAATACAGAAGAGGATAATTTTACTATTGTGAATAATGACGATGCTCCCGAAAGGTCTTTTAATGTCTTTTGTAAAAAAGTAGATGTCTTTGGAGTATATATTTATGCTACTGAAAATGTATCGGATATGGATTTATTGCACACCGCGAATATTATGGCTCAATATCTAGATAATGATGAGGACAGTATTGTGGATAATCCATTGGTTTTGGATAAAATGCTAGAAAACCAGTCGGTTATGGTGCTTTTTGGTAAAGAAAACTCTAGTAAGAAAAGAATTTTTTTACGCAGTGAAAATACGTTGGAAGGATCGTATGTGTTTCAGGATTTGTATGGAAGTGAAATTTATCCAGACTGGAATCTTAATTCTCCTTTTGATGCAACATTAGAGGAAGTTTTACACTTGATTACGCACAGTGGATTTTCAAAGGTTTACCCCTCTGTTTTTGGGGAGGAAAAGGGTTCTGAAATTTCCAATGCCATGGACAAGGCTAGAGGGGGACAGTTTGATGATGTTCCATCAGATTATCCTTCCAATACTTGGTATACTTATGATGATAAAACCTGTGAATACAATTGCCAAGTAACGGAGTATTTTTATTGGGCATTAACTTCTTTGTTGGGTGCACAAGATTTTCCAGGTCGCTATGATGAGATAGGTCATGAGTGGAAGGCCAATACGCCATCATTAGTGGCGTCGATGGATTCTGAAGTATATAATATACTTACGGATACGCTTTATAAATTGCCAACTGTTTTACCCGATGGTAGTTATAGAAGGTAATGAAGTATTTATGCTTTTTGAAATTTCACAATAAATACACCTTCGTTTTCTTTTGTTTTTACAACTGTCCCAAAAGTTTTTAAGGTTACTAAATAAGCTGTTTGGCTATGATTATAAAATCGAGTTTTCATTTCATTATCTCCGAGGAATAATTGATTTTCTCCTTGTTTAAATTGTTTAGGGTTGGGTACTGAAATAATTAAAATTCCCTGCGGATTTAAAAGTTGAATAATATTGGTGAGTGTTTTATCAAGCTCCTTTGAATAATGCAAAACATAGGAGGCGCATATGAAATCATACGTATTGGTTAGGTTTAAATCTGAATTTATGTCTTCATGGTAATACTTTACATTGGTTTCAGTCTTCTTTTGGGCCATTTCTATCATCACAGGGCTATTGTCCATACTGTCCACTTTTAGTGCGTTTTGGTTCAGCATTTCTCGGCTATAAATAGCTCCTGCGCACCCGATTTCCAAACAGTTTTTTCCATCTAATGGAGGCAAGAGTGCTTTTACGATTTTTTGCTCCTTTAAATTAATTGGGTTGGTTTGAATATGATTAAAATATTCTCCAGCATCTTTAGGGTTGAAGTAGATGTTATTTGTTTTTTTATTATTCAAAATTCTATCCCTTAATTTTTTTATGGTTTTTTAGTTATTATCCAGGAATCAATTTCTTTATCAAAAGTGGCTTTGATTTCATATTCCATTACCCGGTCAAGAATTTTCATTCCTGTTTCGGCCATGTTTTCAAAGTTGTCTATTCCATTTTTTTCAAAGTTTTGGCGAGTTCTGTGAATATTGAATTGATTGGAAAATTTTCGGTTGAATACTTTTTCAATTCCTTCTTTTCCTAACATAAATCCAATTAATCCTCCCCATGTTGCTGTAGGATTGTCGGAATCCCAACCAGCAAGTGTTCCAATTTTTATGGTGTTTTTGTAGTTTCCTTCACCGTAGAATAAACTAATTAAACTCGCGCCGAAATTAATTCCAGCGGCAAAACATCCATTGCAGTGCATATTTCTGGATGTAATGTCGTAACCATCCATTTGTTCTACTTGGTATCTTTGATAAAGAGAATCGCGTGTGTTTTCCCATGGGGTGCCTTGTTGGTATTGCTCGTAAACAAAGTCGTACATTTTTGCTGAGTAGGTTGAGTCAGGTAGGATTTTTCGAGCTTCTTGGGCAGCATTAAAAAGCACTTCTTTATGTTCTTGTTTTGGTTGGTTTGTTTGGAAGGAATTAGCTGCTGTTAGGGAGTGCATGGTTACATAAAACTGTGCTATGTGTTCAGCATTTCCTCTTGCAGTAGTTTGAATAGGAAGTTTTGCCATTTTTAGAGCTAGGTCAGGCTGATTAGGAGCAAAGAGTCCAAATATTTCAGTGGTGAGCTGTGCATCAATCATATCGTAAAACTCATTATTTTCTGGCGCACTGGTTTCAGGGGGTAAAATCCCTTCTTGCATCAAATCAAATGCCTTTTGGTTGGATACCCATAGGTAATTTTCTTCTTCCGATTTAATGTGTTTTAGCCATCCGCTTTTAATCTGCTCTGGAGTTAAAAAAAGAGTTTTGTTTGTGCACAATAAATGTTGGTAAATGTATTCAATATCTGTGTCGTCGTCAGCTCCCCATACTTCATTGGTGTCCCTAAAAACAAAATCAATAGTAGGCGATAAGTAGCCTTTTTCTTCTCCCCAGATGTTGGGGAGGTCTTTTTTACCCCAGTCTTCACGAGTATAAAAAGAACCTGTTTTGATATCTCCAATGTTTCCTATTTTGTCCATTTCAGTAACTAAACCAGTCCAGTTGGCGATACATTGACCTAACCAAAATCCTTTTAACTGTTCTTTGTATTTTTTTCGGGATAAAATTTCCTGTTCGAATTTTGGAGGGCTAGTGCAATTTATCTGAAAAAAAAATAATCCAATAACTAGAAGTATATATTTACTTAGTTTCATAAAAAGAAATAAGAACTTAAGTTAGGATTATTTGCTTAAGAAAAGAAGGTTGAAATAAATCCATCAATTTGAGCATTTATTTTTCAATAAAATCGAGTATTGATTCCAGATAGTTTTCATATCCATATACGAATGGCAAATCACTGTGGTCAGCATCACGAATCCTCAGGAATGTTTTATCGGATGCTTCTCCTCCGTAATTTTTAGCAACAATCTCTCCGTGTGTTTTTATAGATAGAAAAGCATCTTTTTCCCCATGCATCAACAAAAAAGGTTGAGTTACGTTTTTAATTAAATCTGCCACCTCATAATCTGTTGAGGTATAGTAGTTGTTTTTCATAGATAATTTAGAAGCGTCATTTACCATTACTTTTGTAGATGCAAAAGGGTTCTCAAGTATAAGTTTTGATGGAGTTAAAGCTCCATCTTTTTTAGAGCTTAAGTAGGTTGCAGGGTAGCTTCCAATACTAAAACCATAAATGATTAAACGGTCACTTGTTAAGCCTTCACCTTCAAGCCACTTTAGCCCTGCATTCATATCTTCAACTAAGCCGCCTTCTGTTGGTGTTCCTTCACTCTTCCCAAAACCTTTGTAATCAATCATTAAAACACCAAATCTTGTTTTGCTTCCTAGGTTGGCCAAAAGTTTTTGTCTTCCCCAGTAGTAGTCAATATTTCCTGTGTTTCCATGACAATAAAGAATAACCGTATCCTGGTTGATTCTACTAATATCTCCAGTATAAATACCGTAAATCGTTTTTCCTTCACTTTCAAATTGTAATTCCTGGATGTGATCGTGAGAGATATCATAAACGCTATCCAGAAAAACCTCACCCTCGCCAGTATAATCATCGAGATAGTATTCGTCGGTAGCAATATTTTCAAACATGAAACTGTCAATTTTTTGACACGAGAGGAATGTTATGCCAGAAAGCAGTATTAATACTATGTTTACTGAATTTCTCATTTGTTTATCTTTTTAGAACAACCTATAAATATTCCTGGAGCACTATATTTCCCATGCCATTTTGCATAGCTAACTACAATGTCCTGGTTGCTTTGCATCAGTCCAAGCACTTTGTATTCAATCGTAAGGCTCCATTTGTTTTTTTGCCAGGTATTTCCGATGTGTGGGTTGAAAATAATAGCGTTGTCTTTTAGTTCTTCGTGGGCTTTATACTTGCTTAAATCAAACCAATTAGAGGCACCTAAATAAAAGAAATTAGATTTTTTCTTCCCGTATTTCCATACTGCATTTAAATCGATTTGCGGAAATAGATCAAATGCTCCATCTTTCATTTCAAGTAAACTGTTTAAAGTGAAGCTTCCGGATATATCAGGAATCCATAGTTGAGAAGAATCGGATTGATAAAATCTTTTTGTTACACCTAAGTCGGTTTGTAGTGTATTAAATACTAAAGCTGTTGTATGCAGTCCACCATAAATGGTTAAATCATCTCTTAAACCATGCCCAACCACTATACTTGAATATGGGGTTGGAATCGTTAAACCAAATAGGTTTTGCATAGCACCACCCAATGAGCCGCCTATTTGAGTTTCTCCTTTTGGAAGTGTATTAACAAACCTTGAAGGAGCACAAGAAAATATAATCAAATGAACTCCAAGGACAATTGATGCAATTTTGAAATTGTTCATAAAATAAAGTTTCATTTCTCCCTACGTAGAAAAATGAAGAAAGTAACGTTTTGAGTTGTTTTTTTGTGATATCATTTTTTTTAATTCACAAAAAAGCAAAACTCGAGAAGACAAAAAAGCAAATTAATAGATATGAAAACTTGATAACTCAAGCTTCTTGGCTGTAGGTTTAAATTTTTAATTGTGTGGTGTGTTGTAATAGAATTGAAAAGTTCAATGTAGTAATCAGCAAACTTTTAAAACGTCACTTGGTGTTGAGCAAAATACCACTTTGTCCTTGAAAAGTGCAATTGGACTTTTAAGAAGCGTAGGATTGTTCATAATCATATAATATGCTGAATCAATATCAGGATCTCTGCCTTTTATGTTTTCTTGGTAATATGGATTGGACTTGTCCATAATATCTTTTGCTTTTAAATTTAGTTTTTGAATTGCCAGTCTAAATAAGGTATTTGATAAACGCACTTCGTTAATGTCTTGTCGGTTGATGTTTGATGAAATTCCTTGGGCAATAGCCAGTGTTTTTTTGTCGATAATTTTTTTACTGTTGTAAATAATAGTTAATTCGGACTTTTCGTAATGCATAAGTTGTTTGTGTTGTAGGGTTTACTACTTTTACGATTGGGACTGTAAAATGTTTGGAAACTATTGTCGATATTGACCTAGAGAAAATTAAACAGCCTTTTTTTTTGATTCTTTTTACTTTCAATTGGATGTTTTTTTGTTTGAAATAAGTTGCCTTTTTATTCTTATTCTGTAACATATGATGTTGTTAATTGTTTTAAATTTGCCAATACTTTAATTGAGATATTTTTCTTTCAAATTCTGGTCGTTGGACTGTTGGCAACTAATTATGACTAATAAGAACTGGACAGTATTTACATTATTTCTAATTCTTTTTTCTGTAAGTAATTCTTACAGCCAAAACGATTGCCCTGGTTTGCCTTCCCGAGCAAGTTTTGACACTTTGGGTTACATAAGCGCCAATATCCCAACAGACCCATCTAATGCTGATGGAAAAATGTATTTAGGACAAGGTTGGATAAAACGTCCTCAGGATTTAAACACAATTCGGCCAGGATTTATCCCTTCTAATAGACCATCTTGGGCCATAGCCATTGCAGTAGCTTGGAATTTAGCAAGAAATACGAATATGAGGGTGGAGTATCCAAATATGAATTATTGGATGGCGACTTTAATTCAGGAAACCGAATTGAGATGTGTAACTGGATTAACTTGGGATGACCCTTCTCACGTCCCTGATGCTTACAATCCGGGTACCGTATATGCTGCTCAAATAAATAACGGATGCCTTCAAATAGAAGGCCCTGGGAACGCTTGGAGTGCATTGCAACAGGCTTATCCAAACGGTAGAATACCTACTTCATCTAACCCTGGTTCAAATGGAAATTCATATTCTGCAATTATTGAAGGAGTTGATGGTTTTGAAGGAAGTGCCGTTGTTAAAACGTATTATGATGCATATACCTCGCAGGTGTTTAATTATAATATGGGTTGGGATTTTTACGAAAATGTAGATTGTAAAAAACAACATGATCCATATGCATATATTAAAATGTCTGCCTCTGCTTATAATGGAGGGCACAATGCCTTTTTAAATGCTAAAACAATCTTGGATGATACTGGTCCTGGTTGTTGGAGTGGCTTGCCAGCAACATTTGCAGGGTATGCCAATGATGTAGCTAGATGGGTTTCCGTTTTAGAGGACAATACAGGATATTGTGAATATCCAGCGGGAAGTAGTTGGGGAGGTTGGTATGATGGTCAGGTTCCTTACAGTGAGGTGACCAAGTACTTAAATATTATCCAGCCATTGTATGCTGACGTTGATTTTGCAAACGATGTAATTCCTTATGTTGAAGATGCTTTTATAGCCAAGGCGGGTTCTTTAACGGGTACAATTAATTTTATGGATTTTGGAGATGTGATTGATGCTATTGTTTTGCATCTTCCTTTAGATAAACCTACTGCAGTAGAAGGTACACCAATAGGAGTTAATTTGCAGTGTTCAGGTGATTTTTTACCTTATGGCCATGTAGATATTTTAAACGGAACCACTACGATGTGCTTGGGACAATCAGTAACTCTGGAATTAATGGTAGATGCAGGAAATGATCCTAACATTGAGTACAAATGGTATAAAGGAGATGCCGTTTCGGGTACTTTAATCGGAACAAACAAGACAATCACGATAACTCCCGACCAATTAGGAACCCAAAACTACGCAGGTCAAATCTGTAATTCGAATGGGTGTTATACTGTTTACAGCAATACTCAAAATTCATGTCAAGATACGAGGAATATCAATGGATGGAACGTAACTGCTAACGATTGTAACTTGTGTCCTTTTGTTGCCTCGGGTACTTCGGTGAATGCTGTATGTAAAGGAACGCCTGATGGTAGCATAACACTAAACCTAACCAATGAACCTTCTACCTACCGTGTTACTTATGTGGCTACAACTCCCGTTGGTAATGATACTGTTATTCTTGAAACATCAGGAAATACAGTTCAATTCGATGGGGTTAGAGATGGGGCTTATAATTTTACTTTGGAGGATTTGAACGACCCTACCTGTAAAGCGTATACTACAGTAATTGTTGGCTATGATACAGAAATTAACGAATATATTAAAGCCGATTTGTTAAATATAGCGAGTTGTCAAGCTGATTTGGAGGCAGATATTTTAGAACAACCTACCCCGTGTTTGTGGAAGGTTTTGGTATACTCACCAGCAACTACGTGGGAAAATTGGGTGAATGCAGTGGTAACTACTTCAACTGGTAAAACTTTAATTCAAAAAGATACTCGATTGGTTCCTCAGGGACAATGGGATCCCTGGAATTCTTATCAGATAAGTGAATTTTGGCTTTCTTTAAATACAGGAGACCAAATTACAGTAGGTACTGCGGTGGCGAGAACTCCAGGTGCATTCCAATTAAGTGCATATGACTTTTATATAATTGACGAAAGTGGCAATGAGGTTCAAAAAATTACAGCTCCTGCTGGTGGAGCAACCTTTGATGCGAATTATGAGGCAAGTCCTTATACTGTTACTTGTCCTCAAAATGTTCCTGATTATTCTATTGCTTGGAATCCTAGTATCAATAATGAAAATACAACAGCAATTCACTCAGAGGGGAATGTTACGGTTCAAGCTACAGACAGAGTTTATACAGTCACCGCAACCAACAATACTAATCCTCAGTGTATCTTAAAAGATAGCGTAATTGTTCCTGGAGATTTAGCTTGTGGAACTGTTTGTGCCAATCCAGGTACAGTTACTTTAGTAAATGCTTCCGACATTAAATTAACCGATTCTGTGTTCGCTTGTGCTGACTCTGTTGTTCACACAATGCTTGTTGGTAATGATCCTAGAACCTTTTTGTTCGAACTTTATAAAGACGGGCTGGCACAGACCCTAACAAATACTACTGGAGAATTTACACTTACTGATGATGGTGAATATTGGGTATTAGTAAAAGATGATTCGGATCCTTCCAATATTGATTGTCATGTATATTCTGACACTATACAATTTATTAAGCAAACAGTTCCGGTGTCACCAGTTTATGACTCAGGCGATACAGTATTGTGTGATGGAACAACAGGAAATCAGCTTTCAATAACTTCCGTTGAAAGCGCAGTGAATTACGATTGGAGATATACAGGAACAGGTATTTCATTTACACCACAACCTACGGATACATCAGCTGAATTTGATGTTGCAACGGGCGCTACAAATGGGAATATGATTATTGTTGCTTCAAATGACTGTGGAGCAGATTCAGTTACTATTTCTATTGAGATACTTACACCACCTTTAGTAGATTTAGGCAATGACACTACAGTTTGTGCAGCTAATGGAGCTTTTAGGTTGGATGCTTATAATGCTGGTTATACTTATGAATGGCAAGACGCATCTTCGAATCAAACTTTTGATGTTATTCAAACAGGGGATTACTGGGTTATTGCCTCGAATATTGCTTGCTCAGATACAGACTCAATTGCAGTTGGTGTAGTTGGGAGTGCTGTTTTAGATTTGGGTAATGACACGGTTTTATGTGATAATGGTATTACTCTCGATGTAGGGCCTGGATTTACTTCAATAACTTGGCAAGATGCATCCAATAGCCAAGTTTTTCAAGTAACGAGCTCTGGTAAATATTATGTTGATGTTGAAGATGCGAATGGTTGTATTGGTACCGATACAGTAGTTGTAGATATTTACACCTCACCTATCGTAAATTTAGTAGATACGGTTACGATATGTTCTACATCTCCTGCGGTGACTTTTGATGCTGGAAATGCTGGAACTGATTATTTGTGGAGTACAGGCGATATTACTCAAACGATACAAAAAGGGAATGGAGATGCTGGAGACTATTGGGTAATTGTTACCGAAAATGGTTGTAGCGATAGTGATACGGTAAATTTAACGGTAGCTACGGAATTAACAGTTGATTTAGGAGAAGATTTTGAGATATGCACAGGAACTACTACCGTTTTGGATGCTGGATTTGGGACGGGTTATACGTTTGATTGGAATGAAGAAGGGGCTCAAACCGACCAAACATATACCACAGGACAAGGACAGGTAACCGTTGAGGTAGAAGATCCTGGCGGATGTTATGGGAGAGATACAGTAAACATAACAGAAGTAAATCCATTGGTAATAAGTTTGGGTAATGATACGTCCATTTGTTTAGGAGATGCGGCATTAACGTTTTCAATGGAGTCGGGTAGGACAGATGTGAGTGTAGTAAGTTGGCAAGACGGGAGTACTACGGATTATACCTTTACGAGTACTAATGCAGGTTGGTACTGGCTAGAGGTAGACAGTGCGGGTTGTATTTATAGAGATTCGTTAGAGTTAACCATTAATGCATTGCCTGTAGTAGATTTAGGAGCGGATACCTTTATCTGTGTGGGTACTACGCCAACTATTACTTTAACAGGGGGTACTTTTACTACGTACCAGTGGGCCGATATTACAAACTCTGTTCCCAACATGTTGGGTGATTCGGAAACACAAGACATATCCTCAATAGGTACTTATGGTTTAGTGGTAACGGATGTGAACGGTTGTGTAAATGGCGATACGGTTCAAGTTACAGAAGAACAGGGAACTGCAATTGGTTTTACATTGGATACAACAATATGCCCAGCCGGTAGTGCCACGATAAACGTTCCGAGTACTTTACAACAATTAACAAATTCGAGTTGGACGTGGTTCAATGATGGTTCATCTACTTCTAGTTATACCGTGTCTAATGAATCAGATGGTTCAGTAGTAGAGGTTATTTTAGATTTCACCAATGCATCGGGATGTGTTACAAGAGATACGGCAGTAGTAAGAGTAGACAATAATTTACCAATTTCATTAAGAGACACTGCAATTTGTGAAGGCGAAGATGTGACGTTTAATTCTGGTTATCCATCGTTGGGCTATACGTATACTTGGCAAGATAATTCAACGAACAATATGTTTGCAATAACGGATGCTCAACCATCAGATGCGGGAGTTGTTTCGTTATCGTTGGTAAGTAATGAGGGTTGTACAGGAAATGCATCTGTTCAGTTAACAGTACATGCACTTCCCAATCCGCAGTTGTCGGCAGCGCCGATTTGTTTGGGAGATGATAGAGTATTGGACCATGGGTTAACCGGTGTTCAAAGTGCATGGGATCATGGAGAAACGACAAACCCAATTACGGTAACAACAGCAGGAACCTACCGAGTAACGGTGACCGATGGAAATAACTGTGTGGACACAGCAAGTGTGACACTTGTTGTATACACTCCACCATCTTTTACATTACCTGATGATGAAACCTTGTGCTTAGGTGAAGAATACGCATTGGGAACAGGTATGGATGAAGTAACCCATACGCATCAGTGGTTTGGAGGAAGCAGTGCAACAACAGCCGATATAGCCGTGACTGCATCCGGCGAGTACCGTGTGAATGTAACAGAGGTAGCCACAACATGTGTAAGTTCAGATACAATTTTATTTGCCTTTTTGGATGTGCCTACGGTAGATTTAGGGTTAGATACGAATTTATGTGAAGGAGATGTTGCTGCATTATCTTCACCAAGTACGGATGCCTCGTATGCTTTCACTTGGAGTACGAGTAGTTCTTCGAATTCTATTCAGGTTATGACGACAGGCGAGTATTGGTTAGAGGCTGCGAATGGGATGTGTGTAGATAGAGATTCGATTTCAGTTGTGTTTTTTGAAAACCCAATTTCAGAATTAATGGCTGACACTATTTTATGTTTTGATGATTTAGAGGTTGGTTTAAGCCTTGATCCAGGCAGAAATGGAGAGGAATATCTTTGGAGTACAGGAGAAAGCAGTCAATTGATTAATGTGGATGAGAAGGGTACATATATTGTAAATATCACCAATTTAGCGGGTTGTGTTACGCAAGATTACGTTGAAATAAAGGAGGATTGTCCAGCGCATGTTTGGCTTCCAAATTCATTTACAGCTGATGGGAATAGTTTGAATGATGTTTGGATGATTCAAGGAAGAAGTATAGAATCGGTGGAGGTATATGTTTTTAACCGATGGGGAGAATTGGTTTGGGAAGGAAATGCTTTAGGACAGTTTTGGGATGGTACTCATTACGTTACTCAACAACCAGTTCAGCAAGATGTATACGTTTATCATTTAAAATACACTTATTTTAATGTGAATGGGTATTTAAAATCTAAACAAAGAATGGGGAGAATTGCCCTTATTCGATAATTTTAAATCTTTGTTTTTTTTATATTTTAAACCTTCGTTTTCTGGATTTATAATTCATAATTATTTACTTTTGCAGACATGTTTGAATTAGAGAAGCTGGTTGAGCCTAAAAGGCGTTTGGACATCAAAGAAAAGTTGGTTGAACCATGTGATTTAATCATTTACAATGATGATGTCAACACTTTTGAATTTGTTATTGAATCAATAATTAAAATTTGTGAACATTCTTCAATTCAAGCAGAACAATGCACCTGGATAATTCACCACAATGGTAAGTGTTCTGTCAAAAGAGGTGGCATTGATAAGTTGAAGCCTATGGCTGAAGCTTTTTTGGAAAGAGGCATCAGTGCCGTAATCGAGTCCTAAGATTTTTCTTTTTGCATATCTAATATGTAATGTTTCAATTCATTTAAAATCATTGCAGTTGCGCCCCAAACTGTTTTTGAGTTTAAGTTAAAATATGGAGTGTTTAATGTTTTTCCATTATTAAATTGAAGCTTTATTTTTTTGATAGTTTCTGGTTGCACTAAATCTTTTATTTTGACCTCTATAATCTCAAGGACCTCTCGTTTGTTGGGAATAAAATTGGGCCTATTTTTGGAAAATGCTAAAATAGGTGTTACTTCAAAATTGCTAGGTGGAATATAAATTTTTGAAAGCTCTCCAATTATGTTTAATCCTTCTTTTTTAATATTTGTTTCCTCCCGGGCCTCTCGAAGAGCAGTTTCGATAATATTTGTATCGGCTTCTTCTTTTTTTCCGCCTGGGAATGATATTTGACCACTGTGTTTTCCTTGATATTTTGTTCTTTCAATTAATACAAAATATGTCTCGTTTTTTATAGGGTATAGTAAAACCAGAACAGCAGCAATTTTTGGTAATGAAGAATTCAAATTAAGATATTCCCCCCGATAAGGAGCAATTTCTTGATGAGCAACTTTACCCTTTAATATTGCTTTAGAATAGTTGTTTAAAATTGAGGTTGCATCGGAGAAATCCATAGAGTCTAAAATAGTCAATTGGAAGAATATGAAGCAAATTTATAGTAAGGGAGTTCTTATTTGAATCGTAAACGATATCCAATTCTCATAACTACGTCAATTGACCCAAATTTTAAATCGTTCCAAGATCTTTCACCTTCTGGCTGTATAACACCATCAATGGCGTATTTATCAATTTGGATATTAAACCGAGTATAGGCAAGAGAAAAATCAAAAAACCAAGGAAAAACATCGTCGTACATATTTCCAAGTTGGTAACGAAGACCTCCAGCTAATGACCAATTGTATCCTTCACCAACTAGCTCAGTTAAGTCTCCGCTAACCCATTGTTTTTTATGTAGAGCTGAATAACCACCATTTAACTGGATATAGCCATTCATCCTGTAGTTGTTGTTTAAGCTGTATTGAATATTAAAATTCATACTTTGTAAATGGCCACCAAACTTATTCATAGTAGAGTCATAACCATCAAAATTGTAGGGAGATTTATCGTTAAATACTATTGGAGTCCATTCTGCACCAATCTCTATTTTTTTACTCAAACCAATATTAAAGTTAATTGGCAGTTCTATTGGAGCAGCTATTAAGAATTCTTCCTGATTTTGTTTTTCAAAGAATTTATTTTTACCCGCTCCAATTGAGAAGGTGATATCTTTTCCTTTTAAGGATTCGTCTTTTTGTTGTGCATATCCAGAAAGACTCGTTAGGATTAATATTAGAACTACTATGTTTTTCAAGATTTGAACCTCAATTTTATAAAAGATAGTTTTATCAATTTTTATTTTACCTGTTAGTATAAAAATTGAAACGTCAATAGGTTACAATTAGTATATTATTTAATGGTTGGGTTTAACTTGATTTTAGGCCTTTTCCAGCAAGATCTTTCCAAAAGTTTGGATAAGACTTTGCAACAACATTTGGTTCTTCTATTTCAATAGAATCAACCTTTAAACACAAGGGTGCAATACTCATAGCTACTCTATGATCATCATAGGTTTCAATTATTCCATTAAAAGAATGCATAGAACCATTATTTACTTTCAATTCGTCATTGGGTAAAATATCAATTGAAGCACCAAATTTTTCCAATTCTTTCTTAATGGCTGCAATTCTATCGGTTTCTTTAATTCTGAGACTTTCGAGTCCTTTGAAATGCCCTTTAATATTTAAACCCGTTATTGTTGCAGCTAAAGTTTGAGCAACATCCGGACAATCCGAAAAATCATAGTCAAAACTATCTGCTGTTGCTGAAGTTGTTTTTTTTAAAGTAACCTGAGTACCTTCAAAAGTTGATTGAACACCGAAGTTTTTAAACATACCAACAATTGCAGAATCTCCTTGTAAGCTTACTTCTTTGAGTCCTTTTAAAGTAATGTTTGCTTCATCGGCTAGTGCTGCTATTTGATACCAGTAGGATGCTGCACTCCAGTCCGCTTCCACCGTAAATTCCTTGGCTTGATACTTTCCCTTTTCAATTTTTATAATGTTATTTTCGAAGGAATATTTTGCACCAAATTCAGCAATCAAAGCCAAAGTCATTTTTAAATAAGGTATGGATGCAATTTTACCAGTTAATTCCATTTCTAAGCCGCCAGGTAATGTTGGAGCAATTAGAAGTAAAGCAGAAAGGTATTGTGAGCTAACCGAACCGTCGATACTTATTTTACCTCCTTTTAAATTTCCTCCTTCTATTTCTAATGGAGGGCACCCTTCTTTTTCCAAGTATTTAATTTTTGCTCCTAGGGTTTCGAGTGCATCCACTAAAATAGCAATGGGTCTGTTTCTCATTCTTTCACTTCCAGTTAGTACCCATTTTCCAGGAGTGTTGGCGTAAAAGGCAGTAAGAAAACGCATAGTGGTGCCCGCAGGACCAACATCTTTTGTAGTTTTTTCCTCTGCCAGAAGATTAATCATTGTTTCAGTATCCTTAGCAGCGGCTAGGTTGTAAATAGGGAAATGTTTCTCGCACAATGCACGTATAATTAATACTCGGTTGCTTTCACTCTTGCTGGCCGTTAAATTAACTTCTCCGTTAATTATTTTCGTTTCAGCCTTTATTGTTAATTTATCCATTAAGTAAACGTTTTATTGTAGGAGGTTAATGCGTTTAGTATGTCTTTTTTATCAGCAAAAACATCCCATTTACAGTCTCCTATTTTTGATAATAAAGAGCATGAAATTTTTCCACCTGAATTTTTCTTGTCGTGAATCATTAACCCACAATACGATTCAAAGTTTTCTTCAGGTAAAGGTTTTAAATCATAAACCGATTTAAAAACAGTCACAATTTCGGATAATGCCTTATCTGACAATCCAAGTTTTTCTTTCGATAAAAACCCTTCAGCAATCATACCCATAGCAATAGCCTCTCCATGTAGGAAAAAATCAGGATCGTTTTCCAAATGCCACGTTTCAATTGCATGTCCTATAGTGTGTCCAAAGTTTAGTATTTTCCGAATCCCTTTTTCCTTGGGGTCTTCCAATACTACCTTGTTTTTAATTTGAACTGATTTTCCAATGATATTCTCCCAATCATAATCTGGAGAAACGTTAATTTTTTTTACTTCCTCCCAGTATTTTTCATCTTGAATGAGTGCATGTTTCAAAACTTCTGAGAACCCACTTTTCAATTGCCTGAATTCTAAGGTTTGTAAAAAAGGAGTGTAAATCACCACCATTTGTGGGAAGTTAAAAACTCCTATTTGATTTTTTAAACCACCTAAATCAATACCCAATTTACCGCCAACACTGGCATCAACTTGAGAAAGGAGGGTAGTAGCAATGTTTACAAAGTCAATACCTCTTTTGTAGGTTGAAGCAATAAAACCTCCCATATCACTAATTACTCCACCGCCTAAGTTTACAACCAAAGCTTTTCTATCGGCATGAGCCTCACTCATAGCATACCAAACCTGGGTTACTATTTCAATCGTTTTGTTTTCCTCACCACTTTCCGTTTGAATAACCTCTGCTTCAGCTAAGCAGTCTATATTCGTTACTATTGCTGGTAAGCAATGTTCAATAGTATTTTCATCTACGATGATAAAATATTTTGAATAGGTTTTACCATTTAAAAATTCATTAAGATGACTTAAGGAATCGTTACCAATAACAACCGAATAGCCTTGCGATTTTACTTCTAACAAAAGAGTGCGTTTTAAATTCATTGCGAAAATAATAATAAATCAAGAAGCTATTGTTTCTGATACAATAATTTAACCTTGAAACAATCCTATTTTTACTAATTGATATTCCTATTTGCCTAAGTTTTTATTTGAAACGAGTAATAAATGCTGATTTTAAACGTGAAAAAGATATGGTAAGGTTTAAATTTTTTTTAGGTTTTTTATTTGTTTCAGCTGTTGGAATTCATTTTTCCTGTACTTCTGATAACCGTGATATAAATGCACAATCATCAGGAAAGGGTTTAGCAAAAAATAATACATACCCAAATTATAAACGCCCAAAAAACATTCAATATCCTTGGAAAACTTCTCATCATGAATTATTGGTAAATAGGCATCCACTTCCAAAAGGATTTGAGTTAACAAAAGTTGTTGGAGGCAGTTTTGAGGATTGGTTGAGATGTTTACCACTAAAACCCAAAGGAACCCCAATAAAATTGTTTAACGGCAAAAAGAAAATGCTTCAAGCTTTAAATGCAGGTGTTTTGGATATCGATGTAGGTAAAACCGATTTACAACAATGCGCGGATGCAGTAATCCGATTAAAAGCAGAGTATCTATATTCAAAGAAAAAGTTTACGAATATTCACTTTAACTATACATCGGGTTTCAAGGCGGAATATTCCAAATGGAGAGAAGGATATAAAATCGGGGTTAAAGACAATAAAGCCTATTACTACAAAAAATCCAAAAGCACAGACAAAACTTACGAAGGCTTTAGAAAATACTTATGGAATGTATACAATTATGCAGGCACTTATAGTTTAAATAAGGAGCTAAAAAAACAATCCACAAAAAACATAAAAGGAGGAGATGTATTAATTATCGGAGGTTTTCCCGGACATGTTGTAATGGTGGCAGCTGTAGCTGAAAATGCCTCTAAAGAAAAAGCGGTCCTATTAATTCAAAGCTACATGCCCGCACAAAATATACATATCGTCAAAAAGCAACTCACTCGAGGCGAGGGAGTTTGGTTCAAGGTTTCCGATCTAGAAAAAAAAGGTTGGAAAACCTGGGAGTTTGATTATAAAAAAGACCACCTTAAAACATGGTTGCATTAAATAAGGGGTTTGCGTTAATAGATAATTATTAAGACAATAGTGCTGTAAACCCTGCTCTTATTTACTTGTATTTGTTATTTATGTTAAAGGATACTTTATTTTTGAGAGATATATATTAAAAAATGTCAACAAAAAAAGATTTTTGGGATACTCAGTATAGAGAAGGAAATACGGGGTGGGATATTGGTAGGGTTTCTACGCCATTAAAGGAGTACTTTGATCAGTTAACAGATAAGTCATTGAGTATACTTATACCAGGATCAGGAAATGGTTATGAGGCTGAGTATTTGCATAATCTGGGCTTCATCAATGTAACTGTTGTTGATATTTCTCCCACTGCAGTTAATCAATTTAAAAAGAGGGTAACGAGCTTTCCTCAAAAAAAGATAATTAATATTGATTTATTTGAGTTTTCCGGGCAATTTAACCTGATTATTGAGCAAACTTTTTTTTGTGCTATTCAACCTTCTTTACGTTCTAAGTATGTTCAAAAAATGGCTGATTTGTTACAACCGTCGGGAAAGCTAGTCGGATTAATGTTTGATGCCCCTCTCAATTCAGATCATCCTCCGTACGGTGGTAATTGCGAAGAGTATAGGGTGGGTTTTACTCCTTTTTTTGATATTGAAATCATGGATTCTTCCTACAATTCTATTGAGTCAAGAATTGGTAAAGAAGTGTTTGTTAAAATGATTAAAAAATAGTGGGTTTGATTTTTAATTTTTTCAAAATAGAACTATTGTTTCCTTTGAAATTTAACTTTTATCTTTGCAACTAAATATTTCTGAATTATGGCGTTAAAGTGCGGTATTGTTGGGTTACCAAATGTTGGAAAATCTACTTTGTTTAATTGTTTGTCGAGTGCTAAGGCTCAATCGGCTAATTTTCCTTTTTGTACCATTGAACCGAATGTAGGTACGATTAATGTTCCTGATTCAAGGTTGGAGAAGTTAGAGGAGTTGGTTAACCCACAAAAGGTAGTTCCAAATACAATGGAAATTGTGGATATTGCCGGATTGGTCAAAGGAGCGAGTGAAGGTGAAGGTTTGGGAAATCAGTTTTTAGGAAATATTCGTGAAACCGATGCTATTTTGCACGTTGTACGATGTTTTGACGATGGGAACATTGTTCATGTTGATGGTTCTATTGATCCAGTGAGAGATAAAGAAACGATTGATATCGAACTTCAATTAAAGGACCTGGAAACGGTTCAAAAAAGAGTAGAAAAATCTAAGAAGGTAGCCAAGTCTGGTGATAAAGATGCCAAGAAACAAGTGGAACTTTTTGAGAAAGTAGTATCCACTCTTGAGCAAGGAAAATCGGTTAGAACAATTGAGTTCTCAGAAGATGAGCAGCTTCTTGTTAATGAGCTGAATTTAATTACTTCCAAACCTGTGATGTATGTTTGTAATGTAGATGAAGCTGCATTAAAGGGGGGGAATGATTATGTGAATAAAATTAAAGAAATAGCGAAGGAAGAAAAAGCTGGAGTTATTATGGTTAGCGCCCAACTAGAGGCTGATATTGCTGAACTAGATGATTACGAAGAGCGTCAATTGTTTTTGGAAGATGCTGGTTTGAGTGAGCCAGGTGTAAATAAATTGATTCGAGAGGCATATAGTTTATTGAATTTATCTACTTATTTCACGGCTGGAGAAAAGGAGGTGAGAGCCTGGACAATTAAAGTTGGAATGACCGCTCCCCAAGCAGCAGGTGTTATCCATACAGATTTTGAAAAAGGGTTTATCAGAGCTGAAGTGATTAAGTATAACGACTATGTTGAATTTGGTTCTGAATCCGCCTGTAAAGAAGCCGGTAAGTTATCTGTTGAAGGAAAAGAGTATGTTGTTGAGAATGGAGATGTTATGCACTTTAGGTTTAATGTTTAAATAATCAAATCTTTTTTTAATTCTGTTTTAATTGAGGCAACAATTACTCTCTATTTTCGTATTTAAGTTATGATTTTAAAAGCTACCGAGTTTGCGGCTATTAAACATAGGGGACAGGTTAGAAAAGGGAATTTGAATACTCCTTACATTAACCACCCTATTAAAGTGGCTTACATACTTGAGAGAGCAGGTATTGAAGATGAAGAGATTCTTGCAGCAGCAATTTTGCACGATGTTATAGAAGATACTGATGTTACGCATTCTGATATCAAGAATATTTTTAATGTACGTGTCGCCGATATTGTTTTAGAAGTTTCAGATGACAAAGAATTAACAAAAGACGAACGTAAAGAACGCCAAGTTAAAAATGCGTCAAGGCTTTCGGAAGAAGCTAAATTAATTCGAATTGCCGACAAAATTTGTAATATTCAGGATGTTTGCGGTAAGGATGTTCCTGATTGGACTTATGAACGTAAATATGAATATCTGGAATGGGCAAAAGATGTAGTGGATCAAATTGCTGGTACTCATGAGGTGTTGGAAAATCTTTTTTATGACGAACATCGATGGGGAAGGTTGAAAATTTAGATTGTATTTTTCTATCTTTAGGTACTGAACTGCGCATACTATGAATAATTTTAAAACAACCGCCTTTTTTCTATTAACCTTATTTTTCGTTTCTCATGTTTCCGCTCAGTTGGAACTAGATAGTGATTCAGAGCATGCGATCACATATGAAGTTAGAAACGATAGTGTCATTATTTATGTTGATGTATTTAATGATGCATCAATTGACCTTGACTCCGACGCAAACTTGGATGCTGCAGATGATTACGTCTATCTAATGTTTGATTTAAACAAAAATGGTGCAATTGACTTAGGGGGGAATCAAATTGATTTGTATTATACATACGATACTGCCCAAACAAAAAATATATGCAACGGACATTTGTTGTCTCCATCGTCTATCAACAGCTGTGAGGGAAGTACAGGTGGTCATGCATCTGTGGAATTAAGAGCAACAACAAATAACCCAACTCCTCATTTGTTCTATAC
>JBJKXR010000025.1:0-30284 GCA_045561495.1 Flavobacteriales bacterium
TATTTGTGTTCTTTTTTCAGAGTCTTCATTCTAAAGAATATATATCTAACAACGGTTCATTTAAAGTTGATTTTATTGCTGGTGATACAACAGATAAAATTAATGATGCTTTTGCTGAGGTAAAGGTTTTAGTTGGTGATAATGTAAAAGTTCAGTGGCCAATTAATTCTGCTGGAACTAAACAATATAAATTAAAGGAAAATTCAAATGATGCTGGTTTAACAGAGGGCACTCCATTTGATGTGCTTTTATACACGAAAGATGATACCTTAAAAATATCGTCCAAAGTTGAAGCAAGTAGTATGAGTGAATTGTTTAATGGCTTTTTAACACCAACTGTCAACAAGATTTATAAATTTCTCTTTTGGGATCCGTTTGCTGCTTTACATATGTATGATCCCAGAATTACAGATGATAATGGAGATGTTGTTTTTCATGCTAATGGTACACCTAAAGAACAACAGATACCTTTTATTGTTGTTTGGCTAATAATAGGTGCCTTGGTGTTTACTTTTTATACTAGATTAATCAATTTTAGAGGGGTTAAATATGCTGTTAAATTGCTAAAAGGGGATTATGATGATCATTCTTCCTCTGGTGAGGTTTCCCATTTTCAAGCGCTTACTACTGCTTTGTCGGCAACGGTCGGTTTAGGAAACATAGCTGGTGTTGCAGTTGCTGTTTCTGTTGGAGGAGCTGGAGCTACATTTTGGATGATTGTTGCAGGTATTTTAGGAATGGCCAGTAAATTTGTTGAATGTACTTTAGGTGTAAAGTACAGGGTTATTAAAAATGGCGTTGTTTCTGGAGGGCCAATGTATTATTTAAGCAAAGGTGTTGGAGGTCCTTTAGGTAAAGGGCTAGCGGTTTTATTTGCTATACTTTGTATAGGTGGTTCTTTTGGTGGTGGAAATATGTTTCAAGCTAATCAAGCTTTCTTGCAATTATCATCAGTATTTCCATCTTTAGAAGGAAATGGTTTTATGGTTGGGATTTTTCTAGCTCTTTTCGTTGGAGTAGTTATTATTGGTGGAATTAAAAGTATAGCAAAGGTTACGGATAAAGTTGTTCCTTTTATGTGTGGAATATATGTAATTGCAGCCCTCATAATTATTTGTGTTAATATAGGCAATACGGGTGAGGCTATTTCAAGCATATTTTATGGTGCATTTAGTCCTGACGCATTGAAAGGGGGTGTTATAGGTGTTTTGATTACTGGTTTTAGAAGGGCAGCATTTTCAAATGAGGCTGGTGTGGGTAGTGCATCAATTGCTCATTCCGCTGTTAAAACAGATGCGCCAGCAAGTGAAGGTTTGGTAGCTTTACTGGAGCCATTTATTGATACGGTAGTTGTTTGTACTATGACGGCTTTGGTTTTAATTTTTACAGGATATGCAGATAATGATCAAGGATTTTCTGGTGCGGCATTAACCACAGCAGCTTTTGCAAGTGAATTCAGTTGGTTTTCATGGGTGTTATTGATTGCTATTATATTGTTTGCTTTTTCAACAATGATTTCCTGGAGTTATTATGGATTAAAAGCATGGGAATATTTATTTGGAGGCAATAAAAAAACAGGGTATTTGTATAAAATAATTTTCTTGTTATTCATCGTTATTGGTGCTTCTTCAGGTTCAGGAGCTGTAATAGATTTTTCTGATTTAATGATTTTAGGAATGGCACTTCCAAATATACTAGGTCTATATATTCTTTTACCTGAAGTTAAAGAAGAACTGCGTATTTTTATCAAAAAAGTAAACGGAGACAAGGTGAAAATAAGTTAGGTCAATGAAATTCTTTCAGTTAACAAGCAGTGAACGTATAGGATTAATTGGCGTTCTTATTGTTTTTACCGTAATTATATTTTTTAAATATTTTGATGCTCAGGTTACTGTTGACTACAAACCTTCTTCAATTGAATACAACAAAGAAACAATTCCTTCAATTCGGAAAACTAATAAGAGAAGCAAAGATAATATTGGTTTTGATCCAATAAGAAAAGCAATTCATATAGCTCCTGTCGAAAAATTTAACCCGAATCGTGTTGATGCGGAATACTGGGAAAAGATAGGTTTTGAAAATAAACTGGCTATTCGATTGGAAAAGTTTATTCACTTTGGCCAGGGGCTTAAAAATATTCACGACCTTGAAAAGGTTTATGGAATGAAAAAGGAGTGGATTGAATTGATTAAAGATTCTATAGTGCTTGAGCCATTGAATATTGATATCAATACTGCAAGTGCTGAATCCTTTCAAAAGGTAAATGGTATTGGAGAAAAAATATCAAATCGAATAATAAAATTCAGGAATAGTTTAGGTGGTTTTTATAGTGTTGAACAGTTGGAGGACGTATACGGAATGGATTCTAATATAATTAGGAAGAATAAGCGCTCATTTACATTCAATACTCCTCAAAATAAAATTGATGTGAACACTTCAGGATTGAAAAAATTCGTAAAACACCCTTTTATTAGTATTCAGCAAGGTGAAGAAATAATAAAAATTAGGTCAGTTTATGGCAAAGTTGATTCGCTTGCCTTGCAACACATCTTTACTTCAAAAGAATGGAGCGAAGTCAAGTATTATTTTAAATGGAAGAATTAGACAGGGAGGTAAAATCCATAATAAGAGAGGTAGAAGGGTTCCCAAAGGAAGGCATTAACTTTAAAGATATTACTACTTTGTTATCCAATCCTGTATTGAATGCAAAAGTATTAAGAGCTTTTGAAAAAAATGCAGAAAATATAGATGCAGAAATTATAGTAGGGATAGATAGTAGAGGTTTTTTATATGGTAATTCTATAGCCTGTAATTTGAAAATACCATTCGTTCCCGTTCGCAAAAAGGGAAAACTCCCTTGTTCAACATTAGAAGAAATATATTCATTAGAATATGGGGAAGCAACTCTTGAAATTCATAAAGATGCTATTAAAAAAGGCCAAAAGGTTTTAATTCACGATGATCTTTTAGCTACAGGTGGTACAGCATTGGCAGCAGCAAATTTGGTTCAAAGGCTTGGGGGAGTCATAGTTGGTTTTTCATTTGTTGTTCATTTATCTTTTTTAAATGGATCTAATAAGCTAGGGCAAAAGTCACAAAACCTATTTTTTATTACTACGTATTAAAGATTTAGGTATATACATTTTTTATATGAGATTCGGAACATCAGAAAACCAGCAAATGATTGCAGAAATGTTGCAGTCGTTTGGGGAAAAGCACATTCGCCCACATTTTATGGATTGGGATGAGAAGCAAACATTCCCAGTAGAATTATTCAAGCAGCTTGGTGAGCTCGGTTGTATGGGAGTTTTAGTGCCCGAGAAATATGGTGGCGCAGGTTTTGGTTACAGGGAGTATGTGACCACCATTGTTGAGATTTCAAAGATATGCGGTTCAATTGGATTATCTGTGGCAGCTCATAATAGTTTGTGTACAAATCATATCCTTATGTTTGGGACCGATGATCAAAAAGAAAAGTATTTGCCAAAGTTAGCATCGGGAGAGCATATTGGAGCTTGGGGCCTAACTGAACCAAATACAGGTAGTGATGCAGGAAATATGCAAACTACCGCAATAAAAGACGGTGATCATTGGATTTTGAATGGAAGTAAAAATTTTATAACGCATGGTATTTCGGGTGAAGTTGCAGTGGTTATGACAAGAACCGGTGACCCAAGAACAAAAAATAATTCAACAGCTTTTATTGTTGAAAAAGGGACTCCTGGATTTTCAGGTGGAAAAAAAGAAGATAAATTAGGAATGAGGGCTTCTGAAACAGCAGAACTTGTTTTTCAAGATTGTCGTATACCAGATTCTCAAAGGTTGGGAGAAGTAGGCGATGGTTTTAAACAAGCTTTATCCATTTTAGATGGCGGTAGAATATCAATAGCTGCATTATCGATTGGTATTGCAAAAGGTGCTTTTGAAGCCGCTCTTAAATATTCAAAAGAACGAGAGCAATTTGGTAAGCCTATATCCTCTTTTCAAGGAATTTCATTTAAGTTAGCGGATATGGCAACTGAAATTGAAGCTGCAGAATTGTTAACTATGAATGCAGTTTTCAGAAAATCAAATGGACTTAAATTATCTAAAGAAAGTGCAATGGCCAAATTGTATGCATCTGAAGTTGCTGTAAGAACAACGAATGAAGCAGTTCAGATTTTTGGTGGATATGGATATATAAAAGATTTTCCAGCTGAGAAGTTTTTTAGAGATGCAAAGTTGTGTACAATAGGAGAGGGTACATCAGAAATCCAAAAATTGGTAATTTCTAGAGAATTATTGAAATAAAAATTGCTAGAGAGTAAATCTTGTAGTATCTTTGTTCTCCGTTTTTAAAAATTTTACAATGTTAGTTATACAAGTTAAAGAAGGCGATAATATAGAAAGAGCTTTAAAAAAGTACAAGCGTAAGTTTGAAAGAACAAAAACTTTACGTGAGTTAAGAGCTCGTAAAACATATACAAAGCCATGCGTTGCTGACAGAGAGGCTCGAAAAAAAGCCATCTATGTTGAGGGATTGAAAAGAGAAGCTATAGGGGAATAACCCAGCAACTTACATAATATTTAATAATAGAAAGAAACCATTACTTTTAATATTGATGGTTTCTTTCTATTTTTAGTTATATGCATGTTGATGATTTCTTAGACCATATAGCTAAAGAAAAGCGATATTCCCCGCACACAGTCAAAGGGTACACAACTGATCTGATTGAATTTTCAGATTATTGTCATAGATACTTTGATGTATCTATTGAGAATGTTACCCACCGAGTTGTTCGTTCATGGTTTGCTCAAATGATTGAGGATGGATTTAAACCAAGAACGATTCATAGAAAGTCATCATCGCTTAAATCATTTTTCAAGTTTTTATTGGTTCAGGGTGTATTGGAAAAAAGTCCAATGGATTTAGTTCCTCTCCCAAAATTGGACAAAAAACTCCCCAAGTTTGTGGAGGAAAAATCATTAGATGTATTACTTAATGAATTGGAGTTTCCGAATGATTTTGAAGGGAAACGCGATAAGTTAATTATGGATCTGTTTTATCAAACTGGAATTCGTCAAGCAGAATTAATTGGATTAAGACTTAATGACATTGATTTTTCACAGCAGCAAATAAAAGTTTTAGGAAAGCGCAATAAAGAAAGAATAATACCAGTTTCTATTCATTTACTTGAAACAATTAGCGAATACGTTTCGTATAGAAAAGCCCCAACTGTTGCAAATTTATTATTGACCTCAGGCGGGAAAAAGCTCTACCCAAAGTTAGTGTACAACATAGTCAAAAAATATTTATCAAAAGTTACTACTTTATCACAGCGTAGTCCGCATGTTTTGCGTCACAGTTTTGCGACGCACATGTTGAACAATGGCGCGGAATTAAATTCCATTAAAGAATTGTTAGGGCATGTAAATTTGTCTGCAACTCAAATCTACACTCACAATTCCATGGAGAAAATTAAAACAATTTATAAACAAGCTCATCCAAGAGCGTAAAACTAAAAGTTATGAAAGTAAAGGTAAGCGCACTGCACTTTAATGCAGATGAAAAATTAATCAATTTTGCTAACGAAAAAGTAAATAAGCTTCAAAAATTTTATGATAAAATTATTGATGGAAACATCACTTTTAGGGTTGATAACGCAGAAGATAGAGAGAATAAATTGGCTGAAATAAAATTAAATATTCCGGGCAAAGAGTTGTTTGCTAAAAAACAAAGTGAGTCATTTGAAAAATCGGTAGATGAAGCGGTTGAGGCCTTAAGACGACAACTTCAAAAACATAAAGAAAAGTTGGTTTCAGCGTAAAATAAAAAAAATGATAAAAAACTAGCCTTGATAAGATTTTTATTCATAAATTTGCAGACCCTTAAATGAGGGTCTTTTTTTTGACCCATGTTTAAGGTAGTAAGAAGCCGATGTAGCTCAGCTGGCTAGAGCAGCTGATTTGTAATCAGCAGGTCGTGGGTTCGAGTCCCTCTATCGGCTCAAGTTCTTTAAAAAAACTGATATAATTTATCGGTACGGGGAGATACTCAAGCGGTCAACGAGGGCAGACTGTAAATCTGCTGGCTACGCCTTCGTAGGTTCGAATCCTGCTCTCCCCACAAACCTTAACCGGTATCAAGTGTTTTGCACTTGAGTTAAAGAATATAGGCGGGAGTAGCTCAGTTGGCTAGAGCGTCAGCCTTCCAAGCTGAGGGTCGTGGGTTCGAGTCCCATCTCCCGCTCTTTTTTCTTTATTATGTCGGTTTTGCCGATGTAGCTCAGGGGTAGAGTGTTTCCTTGGTAAGGAAGAGGTCACGGGTTCAAATCCCGTCATTGGCTCGTATAAATTGTGTTATTATTAATAATTTTTAAACTAAACTAAAAAATGGCTAAGGAAAGTTTTGAAAGGTCAAAGCCGCATTTAAATGTTGGTACTATAGGTCATGTTGATCATGGTAAAACAACTTTAACAGCTGCAATTACTAAAGTATTATCTGAGGTAACTGGAGCAGAAGTAAGAGATTTCGATACAATCGATAACGCTCCTGAAGAAAAGGAGAGAGGTATTACAATTAATACTTCGCACGTTGAGTACGAAACAGAAACAAGACATTACGCTCACGTTGACTGTCCAGGTCACGCCGATTACGTAAAGAACATGGTAACTGGTGCTGCCCAAATGGATGGTGCAATTTTGGTTGTTGCTGCAACTGATGGACCAATGCCTCAGACGAGAGAGCATATATTATTAGGACGCCAGGTTGGTATTCCTGAAATAGTTGTTTTCTTGAACAAGGTTGATATGGTTGACGACGAAGAGTTACTAGAGTTAGTTGAAATGGAGGTAAGAGAATTGCTTTCTTTCTACGACTATGATGGTGATGAAGCTGCAGTTATCCAAGGTTCTGCGTTAGGAGGACTAAATGGAGATGCTAAGTGGGTTGATACTATTAAAGAATTAATGGCTGCTGTTGATGAAAAGATTCCTCAGCCAGAAAGAGATAATGAAAAGCCTTTCTTAATGCCAGTTGAGGATGTATTCTCAATTACTGGTAGAGGAACTGTTGCTACAGGATCTATTGAAACTGGTGTTATCACTGTTGGTGAAGAAGTTGAAATCGTAGGTATGCAAGAAGAAAAAATGATTTCTACTTGTACTGGGGTTGAAATGTTCAGAAAGCTTCTAGATAGAGGTGAAGCTGGCGATAATGTTGGTATCTTACTTAGAGGTGTTGAGAAAGAAGCTATCAAAAGAGGTATGGTAATCTGTAAACCAGGTTCAATCAAACCTCACAAGAAGTTTAAGGCAGAGGTATATGTACTTAAGAAAGAAGAGGGTGGGCGTCATACTCCATTCCAAAACAAGTATCGTCCACAGTTCTATTTAAGAACTACAGATGTTACTGGAGAAATCTTCTTACCTGAAGGTACTGAAATGGTAATGCCTGGTGATAACGTTACTATCGACGTACATTTAATTGTACCAGTTGCAGTAAACAAAGGTTTACGTTTTGCAATTAGAGAAGGAGGTAGAACTGTTGGTGCTGGTCAAGTTACTGAGATCGTTGAGTAAAGATTAGATTCAAAAACCTTACAATAAAGGTGCCTAGATTACTGGGCACCTTTATTTACAAATAAGTTTTTGATATCTACGGGAGTAGCTCAGTTGGTAGAGCACTGGTCTCCAAAACCAGCGGTCGGGAGTTCGAGCCTCTCCTCCCGTGCTAGTAAAAAAAAATATAAAGTGGAAAAATTAAAAGTTTATTTGCGTGATGTTTATGGTGAGTTGAAGGAAAAGACAACTTGGCCTACATTTAAGCAATTGCAAAAAGACGCACTAATAGTTTTAGGAGCTTCAATTGCTTTCGCTTTGGTTATTAAAGTAATGGATTTAATGTTCATGAATATTATGGACATTATTTATTAATCTTAATTTTATGGCGGAGGCAAAAAAAAATGAGATTATCCTAAAATGGTACGTAGTACGTGCTATTAGTGGAAAAGAGAAAAAGGTAAGGGATTATATTGAACATGAAATTAAGGCTGTTGGTCTTGAAGATTATGTTAAACAAATTTTAATTCCTACAGAGAAGGTTTATCAAATAAGAAACGGGAAAAAAATCTCTAAAGAAAGAAGTTTTTTCCCGGGATATATATTGATTGAAGCTGCTTTAGTTGGTGAAGTTCCTCATGTAATAAAAAATGTTACGGGGGTAATTGGATTTTTAGGGGATAAGCAGCATAATCCTGTTCCTTTAAGGCCGGCTGAGGTAAATAGAATATTAGGTAAAGTTGATGAGTTAGCTGAAAGTGAGGAAGAAATGAATATTCCTTATGTTGTTGGTGAAACAGTTAAAGTTATAGATGGGCCATTTAATTCATTTTCTGGAATTATCGAGGATATCGATGAGGTTAAAAAGAAATTGAAAGTAATGGTGAAGATTTTTGGTAGAAAAACTCCACTCGAGCTGAATTTTATGCAGGTTGAAAAGGAGTAATTGTTGTTTAATTAATTTACTTAGAAATGGCTAAGGAAGTAACAGGTATTATTAAATTACAGATTAGAGGTGGAGCGGCAAATCCGTCACCTCCAGTAGGTCCAGCACTTGGTGCTAATGGTGTTAACATCATGGAATTCTGTAAAGCGTTTAACGCAAGAACTCAGGATAAAGCTGGGAAAGTAATTCCTACAATTATTACTGTTTATTCTGACAGATCTTTTGATTTTATTTTAAAAGAACCTCCAGTAGCAATACAAATTAAAGAGGCTATTAAATTAAAAAAAGGATCACCAGAACCAAACAGAAATAAGGTAGGGAAATTAACTTGGGAACAAGTTGAGGAAATCGCAAAAGGAAAAATGAGTGACTTAAATGCATTTACTGTCCCATCAGCTATGAAAATGGTTGCTGGTACTGCGAGAAGTATGGGAGTTACTGTTTCAGGAGATTTTCCTTATTAAAAGAAAAATTAATTTAAATTATGGCTAAACTTAGTAAAAACCGGAAGGCAGCTCTAGAAAAGTATAACTTAGAAGAGTTATATAGTCTAGATAAGGCTGCTGCGATTGTTAAGGATATTACTACGACTAAGTTCGATGCATCATTTGATGTTGATGTACGCTTAGGAGTTGATCCTAGAAAAGCTAACCAAATGGTTAGAGGAATAGCTACTTTACCTCACGGAACCGGGAAAGAGGTAAAAGTTCTTGTTTTATGTACTCCAGACAAAGTTCAGGATGCGTTAGATGCTGGTGCAGATTTCGCTGGACTTGATGAGTATGTAGAAAAGATCAAAGGTGGTTGGACCGATATTGATGTTATTATCACTATGCCTGCTTGTATGGGTAAAGTTGGAGCTTTAGGTAGAGTTTTAGGACCTAGAGGTTTAATGCCAAACCCGAAAGCTGGAACAGTTACTATGGATGTTGCTAAAGCAGTAACTGAGGTTAAAGCTGGTAAAATTGACTTTAAGGTTGATAAGTATGGTATTATTCATGCTTCAGCTGGGAAAATGTCTTTTGAGGCAGATAAGTTGGTAGATAACGTAAATGAATTGATGAGTGTAATCAATAAACTTAAACCTTCGTCTGCGAAAGGTACTTATGTTAAAAGTTTAACAGTTTCAAGTACTCAAAGTCCAGGTGTTAAGATTGATACAAAATCATTCAATTAAAAATGCTGTTACACGCTTCCAAATAAATAATTTCTCTAATTTATTAGATTAAAAACATGAACAGAGAAGACAAAAATCAAGTAATTGCAAATCTTAAAGGTAAACTTGAGGAAAATCCTCACTTTTACTTGACGGATATTTCTGAGATGACTGTTGAGGATTCTAATAAGCTGAGAGGCGCTTTTCATGAACAAGGAATAAGAATTGAAGTTGTAAAAAATACATTGTTAAAAAAGGCTATGGAGGCATCAGATGCCGATTATACAGAGCTTTATGATGTGTTAAAAGGAGCAACATCAATTATGTTTACTGAGGTAGGTAATGTACCTGCTAAAGTGATAGAAAAGTTCAGGAAAAGTAATGAAAAACCAATCTTAAAGGGCGCTTACGTTGAAGAGAGTGTATATGTTGGTGATGATCAAGTTAAGGTTCTAAGTGCTATCAAAAGCAAAGAAGAACTTATCGCAGACGTCATTGCATTATTACAATCTCCTGCGAAAAACGTTATTAGTGGACTTAAGGGGAGTGGATCTAAGCTTTCAGGAATCCTTAAAACGTTGTCTGAGAAGGCAAACTAAACTTAATTATTAGAATTTTTAATTTTTAAACGCTTAAAAAAATGGCTGATTTAAAAGAATTTGCAGAACAGTTAGTAAACTTAACAGTTAAAGAAGTAAACGAACTAGCTGATATTTTGAAAGAAGAGTATGGTATCGAGCCTGCTGCAGCTGCTGTAGCTGTTGCTGCTGGTGCTGATGCTGGTGGTGATTCCGCTGCTGCTGAACAAACTGAATTTGACGTAATCCTTAAAGCTCCAGGTGGTGCTAAATTGGGTGTGGTTAAATTGGTTAAAGAAATCACAGGTCTTGGCTTGAAAGAAGCTAAAGGTGTAGTTGATGGTGCTCCAGGTCCTGTTAAGGAAGGAGTTTCTAAAGACGAAGCTGAAGAAATCAAAGCGAAGCTTGAAGAAGCTGGTGCTGAGGTTGAGTTGAAGTAATTCAACATTCAAAATCTAAAGGGTTAGAATCAATTCTTAAAAGAATTGGTCTAACCCCTTTTGTGATTTAACACTATTGTTTTAAAACAAACTCTTTATTTATGTCTGAATTGACTAAATTTCCACAAAGGATTAATTTTGCTGATGCTAAAGCGCGTCCAGAATATCCTGATTTTTTAGAAGTTCAATTAAAATCCTTTAAAGATTTCTTCCAATTTGAAACTACTCCTGAAAACAGAGAGTCGGAAGGATTATTTAAGGTTTTCTCAGAGAACTTCCCAATAACCGATGCAAGAAATCAATTTGTATTGGAATTTTTAGATTATTTTGTTGATCCTCCTCGATATTCTATTGAAGAGTGTATCCAGAGAGGACTTACTTACAGTGTTCCTCTAAAAGCAAAATTGAAATTGTATTGTACTGACGAAGAACATGAAGATTTTGAAACTATTGTTCAAGATGTTTATTTAGGTACAATTCCTTATATGACTCCAAAAGGAACTTTTGTCATCAATGGAGCCGAAAGAGTAATTGTATCTCAATTACATAGATCTCCTGGTGTTTTCTTTGGCCAGTCAAGACATGCAAACGGTACTAAGTTATATTCTGCAAGAATTATCCCTTTTAAAGGTTCGTGGATTGAATTTGCTACTGACATTAACAGTGTTATGTATGCTTACATAGACCGTAAGAAAAAATTACCGGTTACGACTTTATTAAGAGCGATTGGATATGAATCTGATAAAGATTTATTAGAGATATTTAATCTGGCAGATGAAGTAAAAATCAATAAAAAGAATCTTAAAGCCTCCATTGGAAGAAAATTAGCTGCTAGAATTTTAAGATCATGGGTGGAGGATTTTGTTGATGAAGATACTGGAGAAGTTGTTTCTATCGAAAGAAATGAAATTATTATTGATAGAGAAACAGTTATAGAAGAAAGTCATCTTGAATTGATCGAAGATTCAGGTGCTAAAACGATTCTTTTACACAAAGAAGATACTTCTACTGCAGATTTCGCAATCATATACAATACACTTCAAAAAGACACTTCTAATTCTGAAAAAGAAGCTGTTGAGCATATTTACCGAGTTTTGCGAAATGCAGAACCGCCAGATATGGAAACGGCAAGAGGAGTAATTGATAAGTTATTCTTCTCGGAAACAAGATATGATCTTGGAGAAGTTGGAAGATATAGAATTAATAAAAAATTAGGTAATGATCTTTCTGAGGATTCTAGGGTTCTTACACGAAGAGATATTATTGAAATTATTAAATATTTAATAGAATTAATCAACGCCAAGGCAGAGATTGATGATATTGATCACTTGTCCAATAGACGAGTTAGAACCGTTGGAGAACAATTATATTCTCAGTTTGGAGTTGGTTTAGCGAGAATGGCTAGAACAATTCGTGAACGAATGAATGTAAGAGATAATGAGGTGTTTACAGCAACTGATTTAATTAACGCCAAAACACTATCCTCTGTTATAAATTCATTCTTTGGGACGAATCAGTTGTCTCAATTTATGGATCAAACAAATCCTTTGGCTGAAATAACGAACAAAAGACGTCTTTCTGCTTTAGGACCTGGAGGTTTATCTAGAGAAAGAGCAGGTTTTGAGGTTCGTGATGTTCATTATACGCACTATGGAAGGCTTTGTACTATTGAGACACCTGAAGGGCCAAATATCGGTTTGATATCTTCTCTTTGTGTTTATGCAAAAATTAACCGTTTAGGATTTATTGAAACTCCTTATAGAAAAGTAGAAAATGGTAAGGTAAACTTGAAAGAGTTTGCGTACTATTCTGCTGAGGAAGAAGAAGGAAAGTTAATTGCTCAAGCAAATGCTACCTTAAACGATGATGGTTCTTTTGAGCACGATGCTATTAAGGCAAGACTGGAAGCTGATTATCCTATAGTTGAGCCAACTGAAATTTCAATGATGGACGTTGCACCGAATCAAATTGCTTCAATTGCGGCTTCATTGATTCCTTTCTTGGAACATGATGATGCAAACCGAGCCTTAATGGGATCCAACATGATGCGTCAAGCAGTTCCGTTGTTAAGACCTCAGGCGCCAATTGTTGGTACTGGTTTAGAAAAGCAAGTTGCAAGAGATTCAAGAGTATTGATTAATGCTGAGGGTCAAGGTGTAGTAGAATATGTTGATGCTAATGAGATTCATATTCGATACAACAGAACTGATGCTCAGAAATTGGTTTCTTTTGAAGAGGATTTAAAGGTATATCAACTGGTTAAATTCAAGAAAACCAACCAAGGTACTTGTATTAACTTAAAGCCAATTGTTGAGAAAGGTGAAAATGTTGAGGAAGGCCAAGTTCTTTGCGAAGGTTACGCAACTGAAAAAGGAGAATTAGCAATTGGACGTAATTTGAAAGTTGCTTTTATGCCTTGGAAAGGGTACAACTTTGAGGATGCGATTGTTATTTCAGAGAAGGTTGTTAAAGAAGATATTTATACCTCTGTTCATATTGAGGAATTTATTATGCAAGTTAGAGACACGAAACGTGGTCTTGAAGAATTAACTGCTGATATTCCTAATGTTTCTGAAGAAGCTACCAAAGATTTGGATGAAAACGGTATGATAAGAGTTGGAGCTGAAGTAAAAGAAGGGGACATCCTTATTGGAAAGATTACTCCAAAGGGTGAAACTGACCCAACTCCAGAAGAAAAACTATTACGAGCAATATTCGGTGATAAAGCTGGAGATGTTAAGGATGCTTCATTAAAAGTGTCGCCTTCTGTTCAAGGTGTTGTTATTGATAAATTATTATTCTCTAGAGCTATTAAGGATAGAAAGTCCAGAGCTGAAGAGAAGAATATGGTTGCTAAATTAGATGAGGAATACAAGAAAAATCTTGGTGAAGTAAAAGGAATTTTACTTGATAAGCTTTGGAAGATAGTTGAGGGTAAAACTTCTGCTGGTGTATTCAACTTGTATAAAGAAGAATTAATTGGGAAGGGATCTAAGTTTACTAAGAAGTCTCTTGCAGATATTGATTATGACAATGTTAATCCGATGAATTGGTCAAAGGATGAAGCTGTTAATGATATGATTAAGCGATTGATTCATAACTTTAACATTAAAGCCTCTGATATATTAGGTGCTCACAAACGTAAGAAATTCGCGATCACTGTTGGTGATGAATTACCACAGGGTATTGTTAAGTTGGCGAAAGTATACTTGGCAAAAAAACGAAAGTTAAAAGTTGGTGATAAGATGGCAGGACGTCATGGTAACAAAGGTATTGTTGCTAGAATTGTTCGTGAAGAAGATATGCCTTTCTTAGAGGATGGAACGCCGGTAGATATTGTCCTTAATCCTTTGGGTGTACCTTCTCGAATGAACTTGGGACAAATTTATGAAACCGTTTTGGCGTGGGCAGGAGAGAAATTAGGAATGAAGTTCGCCACACCAATATTCGATGGTGCTTCACTGGATCAAATCAAAGAATATACAGATAAGGCTGGTATTAATGAAAATGGTCAAACTTTCCTACACGATGGAGGAACAGGAGAGCAATTTGATCAGCCCGCAACGGTTGGTATCATATACATGCTTAAGCTTGGTCACTTGGTTGATGACAAAATGCATGCTCGTTCTATAGGTCCTTACTCATTAATTACGCAACAGCCACTTGGAGGTAAAGCTCAGTTTGGAGGTCAGCGTTTTGGAGAAATGGAGGTATGGGCACTTGAGGCATTTGGTGCAGCAAGCATACTTCGTGAGATTTTAACGGTTAAATCGGATGACGTTTATGGTAGGGCTAAAGCTTATGAAGCAATTGTTAAAGGCGAGCCAATGCCAGAACCGGGTATTCCAGAATCGTTTAACGTATTGTTACACGAGCTGCAAGGGTTAGGTCTTAATATTTCGTTAGGCTAATCCAGGTAACTTAATTTTTGTTCAACTTATTATCGTAAAACGATGGCATATAGAAAAAATGTAAAAACTCCACCAAAATTTGATAAGATTACAATTAGCTTATCATCTCCAGAATTGATTTTAGATCGTTCAAGTGGTGAAGTTATTAAACCAGAGACAATCAATTATAGAACATACAAGCCGGAGAGAGATGGCTTGTTTTGTGAGCGAATTTTTGGTCCTGTAAAGGATTGGGAGTGTCACTGTGGAAAGTATAAAAGAATTCGATACAAAGGTATTGTTTGTGACCGATGTGGTGTGGAGGTTACTGAAAAAAAAGTGCGTCGAGAAAGAACTGGACACATTCAATTGGTAGTTCCTGTTGCGCACATTTGGTACTTTCGTTCGTTACCAAACAAAATGGGGTATCTGTTAGGTTTACCTACCAAAAAGTTAGACATGATTATCTACTACGAAAGATATGTAGTAGTCAATCCTGGTGTTGCTAACAATAAAGATGGTGAGCCATTAGCATATTTGGATTTCCTTACGGAAGAGGAGTACTTAGATATCTGTGATGAATTACCTTCGGATAATCAGTACCTAGACAATGATGATCCAAATAAGTTTATTGCAGCAATGGGTGCGGAAGCGCTTGAGCTTTTATTAAAGAGGTTAGATCTTGATGCCTTGTCTTATGAATTGAGACACAAAGCAAATACAGAAACTTCACAACAAAGAAAAGCCGAAGCACTTAAAAGACTTCAAGTTGTTGAAGCTTTTAGATCGGCAAATAAGCATATTGAAAATCGTCCGGAATGGATGATTATCAAGGTTGTTCCGGTTATCCCGCCAGAATTGCGTCCTTTGGTGCCATTGGATGGAGGTCGTTTTGCGACGTCTGATTTAAATGATTTGTACAGAAGAGTAATTATTAGAAACAATCGTTTAAAGCGACTAATTGAAATTAAAGCTCCTGAAGTAATTTTACGTAACGAAAAGCGTATGTTACAGGAAGCTGTTGATTCTCTTTTTGATAATTCAAGAAAAGCCAATGCTGTTAAAACGGATGCAAACAGAGCATTAAAATCATTATCTGACTCTCTTAAAGGTAAATCGGGGCGTTTTCGTCAAAATTTACTAGGAAAGCGTGTTGATTACTCTGCGCGTTCTGTAATTATCGTTGGTCCAACCTTGAAATTACACGAGTGTGGTTTGCCTAAAAATATGGCGGCTGAGCTTTACAAGCCTTTCATCATTAGAAAGATGATTGAAAGGGGGATTGTAAAAACAGTGAAGTCTGCTAAGAAAATGGTAGACAAGAAAGACCCAGTGGTTTGGGATATTTTAGAAAATGTATTGAAAGGTCATCCTGTATTATTAAACAGAGCCCCTACATTACACCGTTTAGGTATCCAAGCGTTCCAGCCAAAACTTATTGAAGGAAAAGCAATACAATTGCATCCTTTGGCTTGTTCTGCCTTTAATGCGGATTTTGATGGGGATCAGATGGCTGTACATTTACCTTTGGGTAATGCCGCTATCCTTGAAGCTCAAATGTTAATGTTGGCTTCTCATAATATTCTTAATCCTGCAAATGGTCAGCCAATAGCTGTTCCATCACAGGATATGGTACTAGGTTTATATTACATTACTAAGGAGAAAAAGGGAACCAAGAAAAATCCTGTTAAAGGAGAAGGTATGACTTTTTATTCTCCAGAAGAAGTAATTATTGCACTTAATGAACGAGCTGTTGATCTGCATGCTATCATTAAGGTAAAAACTACGGTAAGAGAAAATGAAGAGTTAGTAGAAAAAATTATTGAAACTTCAGCTGGTAAAGTCTTGTTCAATCAGGACACACCTAAAGCGGTAGGTTTCATTAATAAATTATTAACTAAGAAGGAGTTAAAGAACGTTATTTCTGAGGTTATTCGAATTACAGGAATGGCTGAAGCTGCTGAATTCTTGGATAAAATTAAAGAAAGAGGGTTCATTAACGCATTCAAAGGAGGTTTGTCTTTCTCATTGAATGATGTATTGATTCCAGAAGAAAAAGTTAAGTTGATTGCTCAAGCTAAAGAAAAAGTAGATGAGATCAAAAATAACTATAATATGGGGTTCATTACAAACAATGAGCGTTATAACCAAGTTATTGATGTTTGGGGTAGAACTAATGTTGAGTTAACAGAAGTGTTAATGAATCAATTAGAGACTGATCGTCAAGGATTCAACTCTGTTTATATGATGTATCATTCTGGAGCTCGTGGATCAAAGGAACAGATTCGTCAGTTGTCTGGTATGAGAGGTTTGATGGCGAAGCCACAAAAATCTGGTGCTACAACTCAGGCAGTTATTGAAAATCCTATTATATCTAACTTTAAAGAAGGTCTTTCAATTCTAGAGTATTTTATATCTACGCACGGTGCTCGTAAGGGTCTTGCTGATACTGCACTTAAAACTGCAGATGCAGGATATTTAACAAGACGATTGGTAGATGTTGCTCAAGATGTAGTGGTTACTGAATTGGATTGTGGTACTTTAAGAGGTTTGGAGACCAGAGCTTTATTAAAAGAGGACGAAGAGGTCGAATCTTTAGGAGCTAGAATTGAGGGTAGAACTTCTGTTCATGATGTTTTACATCCACAAACAGGAGAAATCATGGTTGGCGCTGCAGAAGAAATTACTGCGGTTATTGCTAGAGAAATTAATGATTCTCCTATTGATGCTGTTGAAATTCGATCAGCGCTTACTTGTGAAGCAGAAAGAGGTATTTGTGCGAAATGTTATGGTAGAAATTTAGCTACGGGTAGATTGGTTAAACCAGGAGAAGCTGTTGGTGTTATTGCGGCACAGTCAATCGGTGAACCAGGTACTCAGTTGACATTAAGAACTTTCCACGTTGGAGGTACTGCTTCTACATCTTCAGCAGATAACAAAAATATCGTTAAGTATGACGGTGTTCTTGAAATCGATGAGTTGAAAACTGTTCAAGGTGAAAATGAATTGGGAGAAAAGGTTGAAATGGTAATTGGTCGTTCTGCTGAAATGAGAGTAGTAGATCCAAAAACAAAAGTTCAATTAACTTCTAACCTAATTCCTTACGGTGCTACATTATTTATTAAACCAGGAAAAAAGGTTAAGAAAGGTGATGTAGTATGTGAATGGGATCCATATAACGCTTCAATTATTTCTGAAGAAGGTGGGAAAATTGAATTCGAAAATATTGAAGAAGGGATTACTTATAGAATTGAATCTGATGAACAAACAGGTTTTGAGGAGAAAGTAATTGTTGAAAATAGAGATAAGAAGAAAAACCCTACAATTAAAGTCGTAAAAGGGAAAACAGTTTTACGCTCTTATTCTTTGCCAGTTGGTGCGCACATTAATGTTGAAAATAGCGAAACAATTAAGTCTGGTCAAACCTTAGCTAAGATTCCTAGATCAGCTGCAAAAGGTGGTGATATTACTGGAGGTCTTCCTAGAGTAACTGAGTTGTTTGAAGCTCGTAATCCATCAAATCCTGCTGTAGTTGCTGAGGTTGATGGTATTGTAAGTTATGGAAAGATTAAACGTGGTAATCGTGAAATCATTGTTGAAGCTAAAACTGGGCAAATTAAGAAGTACTTAGTGCCTTTGTCTAAGCATATTTTAGTTCAAGAAAATGATTTTATTAAGGCTGGTATGCCATTGTCTGAAGGGGCTATTACTCCAAGTGATATCTTGAGAATAATGGGGCCTACTAAAGTACAGGAGTACTTAGTAAACGAAATCCAAGATGTTTATCGCTTGCAAGGTGTAGGTATTAATGATAAGCATTTTGAGGTTATTGTTCGTCAGATGATGAGAAAGGTTGTTATTGATGATGCAGGAGATACTAAATTCTTGGAAAAAGAAATCGCAAATAAGAGTGATTTTAACAAAGAGAATGATAATATTTTCGGTAAAATGGTAGTTATTGAGGTTGGAGATTCTGCTGAGTTGAAAGCTGGTCAAATTATCACAGCGCGAAGGTTAAGAGAAGAGAATTCATATTTGAAGAGAGAGGATAAAGCGTTAGTTGAGGCAAGAGAAGCAATTCCTGCTACATCTACTGCAATACTTCAAGGTATTACTAGAGCATCACTTCAAACGAATTCATTTATTTCTGCTGCATCTTTCCAAGAAACAACAAAAGTACTGAATGAAGCAGCTGTAAATGGTAAAGTAGATTATTTAGAAGGACTTAAAGAAAATGTAATTGTTGGGCATAAGATTCCTGCAGGTACGGGTCTTAAGCATTACAAAGATATTGTTGTAGGTTCTAAAGAAGAATATGAAGCTGTTTTGGAAACTCGAAAAATTAGTGAAGAAGTACAATGACAGATTTCAAAGAAAAGGATCATCCTGAAAATCAACTTAGCATTGAGTTGAATGAAGAAGTAGCTGAGGGCGTTTATACAAACTTGGCTATTATATCACATTCAAATTCAGAGTTCATTATGGATTTTGTTAATATTATGCCTGGTGTTCCGAAAGCTAAAGTTAAAAGTAGAGTTATTATGACTCCGCAAAACACAAAAAGGTTGATTCATGCTTTGAATGAAAACATTAAGAAATTCGAGCAAATACATGGTCCAGTTAAAATGGATAGCAGTCCCAATACTCAGGGATTCCCGATTAACTTCGGAGGACCTAAAGCAGAAGCTTAAGTGAAAAACCCCGCATTGCGGGGTTTTTTGTTAATTAGATAGACAAGTTAGCATTTGATATAAATGGAAATTATTGCAAAAACATTCGCAGGTTTAGAGGATTTATTGGCTCAAGAAATAAAGGATGCGGGTGGGGAAAATATTCATCTTATTAAAAGAGGAGTCAAATTTGATGGAGATGAAGCGGTTTTGTATAAATGCATTTTATCATTAAGAACTGTTTTAAGATTGCTCGTTCCTATTTTTAAATTTAAAGCACATACCGAAAAGGACTTATATTACAAGGTTAAAAAATTGGCTTGGGAAGATTTTTTGGATTTGAATCAGACTTTTGCAATTGATTGTGTGGCTAATTCAAAAGTATTTAATCATAGTAAATTTGTAGCGCTAAGGGTTAAAGATGCAATTTGTGATCGATATAGGGCGAACTATGATGATAAGAGGCCAGATGTCAATGTCCAAAATCCAGATGTTCCAATTAATGTTCATGTAAATAATCTAGATGTTACTGTTTTATTGGATGTTTCTGGATTCTCTTTGCATCAGAGAGGGTATAGAACAAAAGATCATATAGCTCCTTTAAATGAGGCACTAGCAGCAGGGTTATTGTTGCTATCAGGGTGGGATCGAAAAACGGATTTATATGATCCTATGTGTGGCTCAGGGACAATTCTTGTTGAAGCGGCTATGATGACTCAGAATTTAGCTCCAAGATTGTTTTCAACTAAAAAGTTTGCTATCGAAAAATGGGACAATTTTGATTTAATGCTTTGGAAAAGTGTAAAAAAAGCATTGAAACAAGAAATTGAACCATCTTCTGTTAAAATTTATGGTAGTGATATTTCTTCCAAGTCTATTCAAATGACTAAATTTTCAGCAAAATGTGCTGCAGTTGATGATATTATATCTGTTGAGCAAGCGGATTTTTTTAAGAAAAAAAATTCGTTTAATGAAGGTTTTATAATTAGTAATCCTCCATATGGTGAGCGATTAAAAGAAGAAGATATTATTGAGTTTTATAAGGAAATAGGCAATACTTTCAAAAGAGAATATGCTGGTTTTAAAGCGTGGATAATTAGTAGTAATTTTCAAGCTCTAAAGTTCATCGGATTAAAACCATCAAGAAAAATACCGCTTAAAAATGGAGCACTCGATTGCAAGTTTCAGAAATATGAAATGTATTCTGGCAGTAAGAAGGCAGTTAAAAATTAAATTTCTTTTATAATATTAACCAATTTTTGATGTGATATTGGTTTGTTGATAAATTCAAAAACATCGCTGTATTCAAGAGCTTTGTTTTTGTCCGCTTCTCTTATAGAGCTTGTATACATTGCTATTTTAGTTCTTCCTTCGAATCCTTGAGATGTGTAATTTTCAAGAAAATCCATTCCATCCATAACGGGCATGTTGATATCTAATAGAATTAAATCAGGAAAGGAACTATTTTCTTTTAGTTTGTTAATAGCTTCAAGACCATTTATTACAACATCAATCTTTCCCTTTACACCTGCTTTTTTTAAAGCATTAACAGTAAGAAAATTACATATTTTATCATCATCTACGACAAGGATATATTTATTCATATTTAAATAGTATTTAATAGTTTTTCTACTTCTTCTGTTGCCTCACTAAGCTCTAAACAAGATGCTTTAAGCATTGAAAGAGCATTTAAGTCCATTTGAGATTTTTCTTCTGAATCTTCAATTATATAATTAATCAAACCAAGTATTTTTAAAAGAGGCGCTCTTAAAATATGAGAGTTATTAAAAGAGAGTTTATTAATTGAATTTTGAAGGTTTTCAACTTCTTCTTTTAAATTGTTTATTTCTTGAACAAAAAGTTCCTTTGCTTGATTTGATTTTGATATGCGAAGCTGTATGACCTCTAGTAATTCTTGTGTGTTAAAGGGTTTATTTAAAAAATCGTCAGCACCTGAATTCATTCCTTCCCTAAAGTCGCGAGTTTCTGTTTTTGCGGTTAAAAACACAAACGGTGTATTGGAAATTTCATTGATTGCGCGTATGTTTTTTAACGTATCAAATCCATCCATTTCTGGCATCATTACATCACAAACAATTAAATCGGGCTTAAATTGTAATGCTTTTGCAATACCAATTAATCCATTCTCTGCGATTGCAATTTCGTAATCATTTAATTCAAGAATCTCCTTAATGGTTTCTCGAATGTTTTTTTCGTCTTCAATTATTAAAACTTTGCTCATTTAATTTAATGGGTAATGAAATGGTGAAGGTTGTTTTTTTATTTAAGTTTGATTTTACACTTAGTGTTCCCTTTTGTAATTCAATATAGCGTTTACAAATAACTAATCCAAGCCCTGTTCCTTCTATGTCTTGGGCACTATTGCTTCTGAAAAATGGTTGAAACAAGTTGCTTATTTCATCTTTTGGAATGCCTCTGCCAAAATCAACAACCGAAATTTCTAAATTTTCTTTAAATACAATTTTAACTTCTGGTGAAGGTTTGTTTCTGGAGTATTTAAATGCATTATCTATTAGATTACTTAAAGCGTGTGCAAGTAGTTTTTTATCATAAGCTATGTTTTTTTGAGAACCTTCTACTGATATAGCTGCTTTTCGATTGTCCGGTTGGATTGAATTTAGACGATCTACAACTTCGGTAGTGTCTTGTAAAATATTTCCCAATTGAATATCTGCTAGTAATACATTTGCATTAAGTTTTCCAAGAAGTAACACATCATTCATTAGATCTCCTAAACGAGCTACTTCCGTTTGAATTCTTCTAGAAATTTTATCGAATTTGCCTTTAAGTTCTGAATCAATTTTGGAAGCGAGCATTTGGAATAGTTCAATGTTTGATTGAATTACAGTTAATGGAGTCCTAAACTGATGGGAAGCCATAGAAACGAATTGCGACTTTAGTTCCCCAAGTTCTTTTTCTTTTTCTAATGCTTTTTTTAATTCTTTTTTGGTTTGATCTCTTTCTACAAAAAATGATATTTCGCGAGAGATGTCATTGAGTATACCTTCTTCACTAAATATTGAATTATCTGGAGGTAAAAGGCATAGGTAAACATATAGTAAACCATTTTCAACAATTACTGGAATGGCAGAAACATCAAATAAAGACGGAATAGAATGATGTGCTTTGTAATTTAATTTTACATTTTTATCTATAGATGGTTTTGAACTGTTTAAAATTTTATCTAGGATAACTTTAAGTTCATTTTTAGGGGTTGTAAAAAAGTCTTGCAGTTTGTTCTTTTCCTCAGTTGTTTTTGAAATTATGTTTTCAATGGTAAACATTGGTGAACCATTACTTGAATCAATTTTAAATAAAAAACCGGAAATACCTTGCCCTTGTGATACTATGATTTCATGAGAGAGATTTAATGCTTCTTCGACTTGTAATGGTGAATTCGCAATACTTGCAATGTTTTGTAATAATTTCGCTTTACGTTCATTGCCTGAAATAATTTGATTGGCTTCAGATATTTCTTTGTCTCGTGTAATTAGTTTTTCTTCTGTATGATTTCTTTCGAAAATATTCATGAAAATTTCACCAACGAATTTTAGTAAATTAATATCCTCTTGATTCCATTCTTTTATTATTGATTTGTATGAAATTCCGAGTCCACCTTTTAATTTTCTGTTAAAAAATAATGGAACAATAAGCATTGAAGAAACATCATTTGATTCTAGTAGTCTTTTTTCATTGGCATTTTTACTTGATATTTCTGTTGTGTTTTTGAGAATGAAAGGTTTGATTTTTGATAATATATCAAATATAAGAGGGATATATGTTGTTGGTTTTTTATGGAATATTGCGTTTATATTTGAATTGTTTAAGGCGTTACTATTTTCATGTTCAACATAAAATGTATCATCTTCTATTTTTAAAACAAAAGCATTTTCTGAGCCATTAAATTGAATAATGTCATGCAATGCAACGCTTATTTGAGCATCAAGTTCGTGAATTTGAATACCAATTAATTCAGATGATATTTTTGAAATAAGGTGTTCAAATTTATTTCTCTGTATAAGTTGGATATTGAGCAGTTTAAGTGCGTTTGTTCTTCTTTCTACTCGTTCTTCAAGAGCTTCATTTAACTCCTTTATTTGTTGCTCAGCTTTATATTTTTCAGTTAAATCTATGTTTGTACCGGTAATTCTATCAAATTCTTCTTGGCTGTTTTTAATTCCTCTTCCTCGCGAAAGAATATGAATGTAATCTCCTTTCTTGTGTTTAAGTCTGTATTCTATTTCATAATTTTTCGTTGTGCCTTCAATATAATGATTTAAATGTGTGAGTGATTTTTTAAAATCTTCTGGGTGAATTAAACGTTCAAGGGTGTTTATAGTATTGTCTAATTCATCTATTTCATATCCTAACATTTCTTTCCAAGTAGGTGAGAAGTATATTTCATTGGTTTTTAAATCCCAGTCCCAGACCCCTACATTTGTTCCTGTTAATGCAAGGTTTAACCTTTCCTCACTTTGTTTTAATGCTGAGCTTATAATTACATTCTCTTTTTCAGTTTTCAAACTTGAAAATGCGTTGTCAATTATAAATTTTAAATTTGATGGTTCCCAGGGTTTTTTTACGTATTGCCATAGTCCAACTTCATTAATGGCTTTTTCTAATGCTTCAATATCTGTATATCCAGTTAATAAAATGTATTTTGATTGCGGAAGAAATTTCTTTGCTTCAATCATGAATTCAGTTCCACTCATTCCCGGCATTCTTTGGTCCGATATAATTATATCGTATTTATTTTGCTCTTTGAGAAGATGTAATCCATCTTCTCCTGATTGAGAGGTAGTAACATCACAATTGTCTTTGAAACTAATTTTAAAGAGCCTTAAATTGATGGATTCATCATCAACATATAATATTCTAGGTTTTATATCTAAGTCTCTATAAAACATTTTCCAATTTAGTATGCGTTTTAGGTATTTCAATCGTAAAGCATGCTCCACTGTTTATATTATTTTCAGCGATGATACTTCCGTTGTGTTTTTTAATAATATTATATGAAATAGAAAGTCCAAGTCCAGTGCCTTCACCAATGTTTTTTGTTGTAAAGAATGGGTCAAATATTTTTCCAATATTTTTCTCTTCAATCCCACAGCCATTGTCTTTTATTTTAATTGTACATATATTTTCTTTAATGCTCGCTTCTACATTTATTTCTCCTTTTTTATCAGGACAAGCATAAATAGAATTTGAGATTAGATTAACTAAAACTTGATTAATTGAGGCAGGAAAGCATTCTATATTTAATGGTGATGGACTAATGTTTGTTGAAATTGTAATCTTTTTACTTTTAGCATGACTTCCCAGTATTTTTAGTGTGGATTGAATAGCTTCATGTATATCAATAGTTTTTACATCATCTTCATTAAGTCGTGAGAAATTTTGTAAACTGTTAACGATATCCGTAACTCTTTTGGCCCCCAATTCAATATCAGATATTGTTTGATCTACTGATTTTTGAGTATTTGAATATTCTAGTAATAAGTCCGTTATTCTAGTGTCTTTTATTGTGTCCGTTATTTTGTTGTTTGCCACAATAAGCCCATTAATTATATCCCTGTAAGTTATTATTTCGCTTTTTAAAATATTTACGCCTGCATAAACAAAGGTCATAGGGTTGTTTATTTCATGGGCCATTCCTGCTGTAACCATACCTAATGAAGCCATTTTTTCATTTTGCACAAGTTTTGCTTGTGTTTGTTGGAGAGTCTCAAGTGTGTTTTTAAGTTTTTCATTTCGAATAGCCAGTTCTTTATTTGATTTTTGTTTTCCAAAAAAGTTGATTACGGCAAATAGTAAAATTGCAATAAGGACTAATGAAAAAAGGTAAGCATAATTCAAATATTGCTCTTTTAGATTCAATAGATTTTCTTGTTTTTCTAAAAAACTATCCTGAGATTTTATTTTTTTATTCCGCGCTAGTATCTCTTTTTTCTGTTTTTCAAAAATTGAAGATTGATTGCGTATTAATTGTTTTTGAATGTTAATTTTTGATTCTTTTTTTTTTAATTTTTCCGATGTTGAATTAATTTTTTTTGAAATTGTTTTAAGACGATTTTTTTGTTTGAACAACGCAGTATTGATGTGGTTAATTTCTTTGGATTTATTTTTGATTTCTTCGTTTTTCATTTGTAACGAACTTTTAATTGAGTCCATTCGTAGTTCAATTTTTTTTAGAAGTTTCTTTTGCTCTGCATTTAGAGCTTTTAATTTAAGCGCACTATTTCGCTCAAATACAATTGATGAATCTTTCTCTTCAAATAAGGATAGAATGTCATTTTCACTCCCTCCTAAAACTAACATTAAATTTGATGGCTCAAATTGATGCTTTTTTAAGAGGGTTGTATTGATTTTGAACTTTATTTTTTGATCGTAACTTAGGTAGAAATTAATCATTGTCGCTTCAGTATTTGAAGCAAGATTAGTAAACAATAAAGTTCTAGATCCTTCTAATTCTGCTTTGTAGTCAGATAGGTTTTTGTTTTTTTCTTCATCAATATAAAGTACGTCATAGTTGCCCATTGACTTTGACGACTGTAGTAATGTGACAACTATCTCTCTTCCTCCAATACTTTTTTGTAATGCATATTTTTTAAGTGTCGAGTAGAAATCCTGCCCATTTCCATATATGCCGATTTGAATTGGCTGTTGGGATACTTCCCAATGAAAATTATTAGCAATCTTTACTAAATAGGCTGATTTTAAATCATTTGCACTTACCTGACTTTGTAAACGAAAAGTGCTAACAAAAAGAAGTAATACTAAAACCTTAAAAAATAACCGCGTCATCTACAGAGCGTAGTACGATATTTTTGTTAAAAGGTTCTTATTTAAGCAGTTCATTTATTCTCTTAAATGCTTTTTGATTATCTTCCCTATGTATTGAATTATAGGTTACCTTTTTTTCGGATTCAGTTAGGTGCCAACTTAAACTTAATTGTTTCTCTTTTGTATTATCAAGAACTAGGTTAATCACTTCCAAATCTCCATTAAACCATTCACTAGAATACTGTATTATTTGATCGTGTTCGTAATCTTGAGTTAGAAAAATATTTTTGTATACAGTTCGCACAGGTAGAGATATACTTTCAATAAAAGTTTGTTTTTCTTGTTTTTCCATTTTAGGTTTTTTTTGAGAATCTCTGATTTGAATGAATACTACACCGGATGTATTTTCGGATATCCATTTTTTGAAAGTGTACAAAAATTTAATAGAGTTTTTTATGCCAAAATTATCTCTTAAACCTGCATCCATTACTTGAAATTCAGGATTGCTTGGTAGGTGAACAATTGGCATTACATAAGGGAATGTACTACTCATTCTTAAAGCTGATGTAAATTGTAAATCATCTGCACCTTGGTGCTTAAAAAACCTCCTAAACTCTAATGATTCAGTTAGATAGTCATTTTTAATGTTTTTTTGGTGTCTGTTGTATGATAAATAAGAAACGGGTTGAGGTGATATAATCAATCGTTTGCCATTATTTACTATGGTAGGGTTAACAATAAGCATAGGGATTTTAGAGTTGTATTCTGGCATATAGTATTCGTTAAGCCTCCGATTTAAGTACCCTCTCGTATTCTCATTTAGCTGTTTTTCAAAGGCATATCCACGATCTTTTCTGTAAGTAAATCCGTTGTCCTCGAATGTTTGAAGTCTCAAAAGCATATCGTTTACTGAAACATAAAACGCTATTCTATTCAAAATGTCTTTCGACATATCATTTCGATAGTTTGATTCATGAAAATTGGAAATTTCATTTCTTTGGTTCCGGAGCATGAGTTCTCTTAAGTAGGCTAAGCCAATTAAACCACCAGAGGATCCAGATATGAGCTGAGTTTGGTTTAGTAATTTACCTTTTAGAATGCTGTCGCAATATTGAATGGCACAAAAAGACCATAATGCACTTCTCATACCTCCGCCGGTTGTATTGATAAAAACCATTTTAGGTTTTTTTTCATTCGTGGTATTTTTGAGTTTCCAATTTTCTAAAATATTTATCGTGTGCAAAGAGTCTTTTTTATAATTTTCTTTATTCAAATTATGATTAATATTTACAGGGTTGAATTCAGCTGGGTTATTTTCATAATTTAATCCGTAAGCTTTATTTGGAGGAGTTAGAAAGTCGTATTGACTTAAAAAGTTAAAGCCTAATAAAAGTATCAAAATGATAGCTGGAGCCCAGCCTCTAAACCATGAATGTATTGCGCTAGTTACCATTACAAACATTGTGAAAATTAATGAAATACTTGCTCCGGCGGGAATATTAAAAATGTCTATGTTACTTCCAAAACTCAATCCAATAAGTGAAATAAATACGATTATTTCAAACAATGCTGCATTCAAATGATTTTGTTCTAAAACTTGCTTTAACATAGATCGGTCGTAATGATCGATGGATCTTGCGATTCCAATATTGAAAGGGTAGGATAAATAAGTTTCTACTTTCCATTCCCTATCGGTGTTAAAAAAGTTTTCCCAACCAACTTTTTTGTGCAATACAGCTTTAATTGGATTGGATTCCATTTTTTCTTTAGAAGCGGTTTTGTACTTCCCTCCTGATAATTTTTCAACGTCTTTATTTGTTCGGTTAAAATAAACAAAGTTGAATCCTATCATGATGCATATACCTGTCAAAAAGCCTAGAAGGAAAATAATTGTTTCTGAAATAGAATGTCCCTCTTCAAAAATTAAGAATTTAAACGCGCTGATTAAATAAGCAATAATTAAGGATCCACTCCAAAAAATATTGTTTAGTGAGTACTTTATAAAGGGACGAGAAAGTGTAGCAATGAAAGGAAAACGATGTCCATTTGTTATGTAACTAGAAATGTTAAAAGCCATTATGAAGCCACCCATAGAAAAACCGATTATTGTATACGATATAAAGCTGACTTCTCCCAAATATTCTGGTGTTAGAAACAAAAAAGGAACTCCATATTTTTCGGACGCCATCCGCGTACAAATAGCAAGTATGATAAACCATATTCCTATAAGAATGGGGTTGTTTTTTATATGAACAAAAATTAATTGTACAGGGAAGAAGTAGAATATCTTTCTAAATAATGGCGTTTTCGATATTTTGTCAGTAAATCCCATACTTGCAATGAATATTCTACTGATAATTTTGTCAAAAGGTTTATTCCATTAAGAACTTTTTGTCAATTCGTTTGATTATAATGCCGTTAAAAAATTCAGAATAAAATGCGACAAATTTTTTATCCCCTGAAATTGCTGGTGGACCATTGTTGTCTCCAAAACAAAAAGGATGTTCATTTGCATTATTTAAATCCAATATTTGTGCATTGGCCGTTTTGGTTAAGTCCTACAAAATTTAATTTGGCTAATCGCCAAACTGTATTGCCTTTTATAGGTAGCTTAAACCATTCCAGTTTGTTGTTTGCTGTTGAAAATTGAGAGACTCCACCTTTTGAAGTAAGTAAGAGTGAATTGTTTTGTTTTGAAATACCAATTATTGGAAATTTAGTCTCGGCAAGAATAGTTTTCTTTTCATCCTGCAATCTTATTTCTAATAATTGATTTGGGTTATTGGTGTAAACAATATATATGGTTGAATCATTTTTCCAGTGGGCTACTTCTACATTTTTAATTTTTGTTCCAATTAATACTTTTGTTTTTTTGCTAGTTATGAAAATTTCATTTTGATTTTTAGTCTTTCCAATTGACATTATTTTAGTTCCTTTTTTATTCCACTTTGGAGAATAAAAAGCTGTGTCTTGAGATGAAAAAAGCGGATTGTATATGTTTTCTTTACCAATAAGTTCATTAAGATAATTAGCAGAGTAAAAGCCATTTCCGGCAGAACTTACAGGAAGTTTATTAAGGTTTATATAGCAAATTTCACGTTTTCCATTGTTGGAGGATACAAAGGCTAAATTATTACTCGAATTATCCCAATCAAGCTCTCCTTGATTATTATCGTACGTAATTGCAAGATAATCACCATAGTGAATGTTGCGGTATGTATAATGTGCTTGAATAAAAGAGAATCCAAAAAGTATTGATATGATGATAGGGTATTTAAGCATTTAATATTTTCACTAATTCTTTTCGTTTAATTTTACCGCTTTGGGTGATTGGAAAGTGTGCAACAATAAAAGAGGTTTGAATTTTTTCGTACTTAGATAAAACCTTGTTAATTTTGTTAAGCTCTATTTTTAAGGGTTCTTTGGATATTATTGCAATTTTCTCTCCAAGTTTTATATCGGGTACCCCAACGAGTACGAATTGCGTGGAAATTAGTTTTGATATTTTGCGTTCTATTTCTTCAGGAATAAGTTTTATTCCGCCAGAATTAATAATATTATCGGAACGTCCCAGCCACTTGAATTCTGAGTTGGATTTTTTTTCAATTAAATCTTTTGTTTTTAATTCACAATTTGTGATGATATTCTTTTTGATGATAAGTTCACCTTTTTTATTTTGATCTATTTCAAATCCTTTAATTGTTTTAAACCAGTCGTTATGTACTGGAGCAATTTGTTTTATTGCGAAATGAGTAAGTGTCTCTGTCATTGCAAAAGATTCATACGATTGAGTTTTAAATTTATTAAGTTCACTAACCATATCGTCACTTAGTTTTCCACCTCCTACAAGTAGCTTCTTTATTTGATTAACTTTTTTAGTTTTTATAATATTTTGAACCTGCATGGGCACAAGAGGTACAAAGTCATATTCTTTAGAAAAATAATTTGAAGGATTACTACAGGGTTTTGCTAAGAAAAGATTTAATTTTCCTTGAATTGCTCGAACAAGCATCATCTTTCCAGCGATAAAGTCACAACTCAATGCGAGTAAGGTCGAGTTTCCTTTTTTTAGATTAAAATACTTTAAGGTAGCATCGGCACTTTTTTGCATTTGTAGTTTAGATACAGTAATTGTTTTTTGCATACCTGTCGTGCCACTTGTCCTTACTTTAATTTCGTTTTGCGTAAAGTACTCATTTAGGAATTTATAATACGCTGTAGCCCATTTTTCATCAACATATTTAAGAATAGATAACGCATC
>JBJKXR010000026.1:0-29065 GCA_045561495.1 Flavobacteriales bacterium
AATTATGCTGTTGGAGATATTGTAAGTAGAGATGGAAAAGACTATAAAGTCACTATTGCGGGTTGGGCCAATTCTTCGTCGCAAGATTGGGCGTATGCTCCTGGGACGGGTTCTGTTTGGACATCGGCTTGGAGTTTAGAGAATGATCCGTGCACAAATACTGGCGGAGGTGGTTCCGGAGGTGGTAGTGGTTCCGGTGGAGGAAATGGAGATGGTTCAGGAAATGGAGATGGTAGTGGCGGTGGAAATGGTTCCGGTGGTGGAAATGGTTCTGGTGGCGGAAACGGCCAAGCGTGTTCGGATGTTGAGGATCATGGTCATGGAACTTGGTACGACAATTTGGATGTTCAGCCTAATGGTGTTGTGAAATGTACTTTTGAAAGAGACGATATTTTGAATACCAAATACGGTGCTCTGGATAAGGGGATGTTGCAGGAGAGTAACGATGCAAAATATTGTGGGATGTGTGTTGAGGCAATTGCTCCTGAACACAATAATGTTCCGGTTATTATCCAGATTGTGGATGAGTGTCCAGATTGTTGGGATAGAAATCCAGATGGGTCTATAAATACGGGTGTAAATACAAAATTTGGTGATATTGATTTGAGTATTACTGCTTTTAAAGCACTTTTAGATGAAGATTACAATGCTTTGGGTATTGGTGATTTTGATTGGAAGGAGGTTTCTTGTCCTTGGGCAACGCCGCTGCATTTGATTATTCAAGGTTCACACGATTGGTATGCTAAAGTAATTGTTGCAAATCATGTGAATAGAATTGCTACAGTTGAAATTTCAAACGACGGTGGTTCTTCATGGGAATCTATGACCAGAGGAGTTGATAATGGTTTTGTAAAAGGAAATTATGGAGGAACGGAAAAGTCATTTAAGATTACAGATATTTATGGTGATGAGATCATTATGAGCGATATTGATATGGTGGTGAATGGTGATGCTAAAGTTGTGGGTACTGAAAATTTTGAACCTTGTGATGTTTCTTCTTCAACGAGTTTACCCAACTCTTTAAATTATGTGACTGCTTTTCCTAACCCAGCCAATACAGCAATTACATTTGTTGGAATTGAGGATGTTCAGTCTATGGATATTTTAAACGTGAATGGTCAGGTTGTGGCCAGCAAAATTTTTCAATCGAGCTCTGCTCAGGTGTCTTTGGATGTTTCTGCGTTAGCTCCAGGAATTTATGTAGCAAAAATGACTGGGGTTGCAAATACAGGTGTGGTTACTTTTATAAAGAAGTAAGTTGAAAAACCTTAAATAAAAAGGCCAACTGTTTGAACAGTTGGCCTTTTTATTTGGTGGTGTTTGTCGTCCTTTTTTACGAAAAATTCAAAAAATAAAAAATTGAGTAAAAATACACGGCTGATTTTAGATTGGTGTAATTTTTTATTGTAAAATACTGTTTGTTAGTGTTTTAGGTTGTTTTTTATTCATTTTGTGATGTATTTTTTTTGCCTTTTTTATCAATTGTTCATCTCTTTTGTTGTATCTTCTGGTCCGATTACCTAACTCAGAATCAGAGTTTAAGGGGATATTAAAATAGGTTTTTTAGCATTTTAACCGGTGTAAAAAAATAATATTTTACTCTTTAATCTCAGGTTTTGGCCGAACTGACCTTAAACCTTAACTATGAAAGTTAAAATTCTTCTTGCTTTTGTTTTAAGCTTAGCCTTATCTACTAAAACTTTTGCGAATATATATACCGTGACTAACCCTGCTGGTAATGGATGGGGAACCGGTGATCCGGGTTCTTTCTTAAGAGCAGTTTCTGATGCAGCCAGCAACCCGGGAAGAGATACGATTGAATTTGCTGTTCCGAGCAATATCGTTACTTCTGCTTCTTGGACGACTGATATTAACAATAATGATTTATATATTCATGGTATCTCCACTTTGAACGCCCAACCAGTAACTATAGATTTTACAATCTCTGTTACAGCTACTGATGTTGATATTTATGGTGTGAATTTTGAAAAGAGTGGTAATCATTGTCTTATTATTACCGGAAGCAACAATTCTGTTGATAGTTGTTTTTTTAATGTTTCTGGGACTTTAAATCATCATGCGCTTTGGATTGATGGAGGGACTGGAACAGTAGTTACTAAGAGTGTTTTTACAAATGCTTCGGGGCATTCAATCTCTATTGAAAATGGAGGTGGTCATACTATTGATAACTGCACCGCAACAGGTGCGCAAAATGTTTCAATTATAGTTAGAGGTACTGGTGGTAATACTATTTCTAATTGTTCGACTTCCGCAGGAAACCACAACGGTATCGGGCTTATTGCTCCGAACAATATTGTTGAAAATTGTGTTTCATTCGATAATAGATGGTCAGGGATTGTATGTGACAACTGGAATGGGGGCTGTAATGGTAATATTGTTCGAAATAATGAAGTGTATGGAAATAATACAGATTTAGGAGCTCTAAATCCTGAGCAAGGTGCTATTGCATCTAATGGACCGGATACAGAGATATTTGGAAATATTGTTTATGACAATGGAGGTCATGGTATATTAATTAATAAAGGAAATGGTCAGCCTTGCGATAATCAAATTGTAAGAGACAATATTGTTGGTACAAATTCTAATGGTGATGAGCTAGGAAATGGTTGGAATGGAATTTTTGTGTGGGAGGCTAATGGAGTTGTTGTTCAGGAAAATACAGTGGTAAACAATGGATATGGTGATTCTCATAATTTAGCATCTATGCCCGAATCAATTTCGGGAATCCGAGTTCAAGAGGTTACTTCCGGAACGATACATCAAAATTATGTTGGAACGGATGCAAGTAAAACGAATGCGGGTAATGCATTTGATGGGATTACATTGCATACCAATGTTACGGGTGTTACTGTAACAGAAAACATTTCGTGTTATAATGGTTTTAAAGCTGATCCTAAATATGGAGCTCAAGGAGGTGGAGGTATTGCTTTACGAAATGGTTCGGGAAATAATGTTGTGATTTCTTCTAATTTTATTGGTGTTCATGAGGATTTAACGGATGGAGGAAATAGGGATTATGGAATTTCAGCTGAAGGTGCAACAAATGTAACCATTGGTGGAGATGATATTTTAGATGGAAATATAATTGGAAATACTACAAATTTGCGTGATGCTTCTCTAAGTCAACATGGTTGCGGTATATGGCTTGTTCTTGGGACGACTACAAATAGTAATGTGTATAATAATCAGATAATTAATAACGCTGGTCCAGGTATTTTTATCGATCAGAGCGCTGCTAGTAATATTGTAGGGGATGAAAACAAAGGAAATACAATTACTGGAAATGAGTTTGGTATTTTGGTTTCTGGTGCTGGATCGGTAAACAATACGTTGCGCTACAATTCTTTTTCGTGTAATACGAGTGGAGGTATTTCTTTGCAAGATGACGGTAACGACGAGTATGGTAATTCTCCTTTACCAAAAGGAATTGTAGTAAGTACGGATGAACCCAGAGATGACTTTATTTCTGGTTTTGCTCCTTCGGCAAATGCTGTTGTTGACATTTATGCGATGGACACCAACTGCCCGTTTGCATGTACGGATTCAGTCAATCAAGGAATAACTATGGTGGCTACTGTTTCCGCTGAAGGAGTTGCTTCTTCAAATGGTTTGTTCGCATGGGAATATGATTTTGTTGCAGGAGGAAACTTAGTGGGTAAGGATAATGCAATTGTTTTGGCAACTGAGTTGGGCGCAGCAGGTTCGGTGAATACTTCGGAATTCTCTATTTGTCATTTTGAGTGTGATACCCCTCAGAATTCAGAAATTAATTCTTCAGATTTCTCTATTTGTCCTGGAGAAAATGCTGTGTTAACGGCTAATTCATTTGGTATGAGTTCTCCAGGATATACTTATGAATGGTATATAGGTTCTGTTGATGTTGGAAATTTAGTACATACAGCAACAGATGATAGTACATATACTACTGAAGTAGGGGGTGAGTATTTTGTTGTGATTTCAAATGTTGTTGATCCTGCTGCATGTATTGATACTTCTACTTCTGGAACGGTTGTGGAAAATTCTAATCCTACATTGAATATAACGCCGTCTTCGACTAGCCTCTGCTCTGACGGTACAGTAAATATTGATGCGGATGCTTCGGGGTCTAATTTAACTTATGCATGGACTCCTGGAGGGGAAACAGATCCTGATATTGATATATCTACTGGTGGAGATTATGGGGTTACGGTTACAAATTCGGTAACGGGGTGTGATACCTCTGGACAGGTTTCTATTACAGAATATCAAACTCCTGAAAATTTAACCATCAATTCTGACGATTTGTCTTTATGCCCTGGTGAATCGGCAACGTTAACGGCCAACTCAACTGGTTTGTCTGGTTCTGATGGATATACGTACACATGGTATTTAAATTCTGTTGGGAGTGGTAATGAGGTAAATACTTCGTCGACAGATAGTGCTTATTCTACGGATACGCAAGGCGATTATATCGTTGTGGTATCTAATGATGCTAGTGGTGGAGTTTGCTCGAATGCTTCTATACCAGCTTCTGTTGTTGTTAACGATAATCCAACGATTAACTTAACTCCTTCGGAAATAAGTATATGTACAGGTGGAGATATTACTCTTGATGCGGATGCAACTGGTTCCAATTTGGAATACTCATGGAGTCCTGGTGGTGAGTCAAGTTCGGTGATTACGATTTCTAGCGGAGGAACATATGGTGTTACAGTTACTGATGGTGTTACGGAATGTGAAAGCAACGAAGAAATTACTATTGAAGAAAATTCTATTCCGGAAGTATCGTTATCAGATATTACGTTTTGTCAGGATGATTCTGCTTTGATTTCTGCAGGCATTTCAAATATGGAATATTTATGGTCTCCTGATGGACAAATTGTGGAGTCATTTTACATATACTCAAGCGATACACTCGCGGTAGAGGTTACGGATCCAACTACAGGATGTGTTGCCAAAGATACTCTTGAAGCTATTCAAAGTCCTGAACCAAATCCTATTGTTGCTTTGCCTGCTGATTCGGCTATGTGTCCAACAGAGGGGGATGAAATTGAAATTAATGCAACTGTTACCGCGAATTTGTCGGGGGTGCTAACGTGGAGCGATGGTACTGTTGATGAAAATTCAATTGTTGCTCTAGATACTATTAACTACTGGGCTATTTTTGTGGATTCCTTTGGTTGTGAAGGTGTTGATACAATGAGGGTTTTTGGTGAGTGTATTCCACCAGATCCTGAGTTGCCCAATGTGGTTTCTGATCAATCGCCATGGACACCAATTGGTAATATTTCGCCCGAACAAGTTTTGACTGGAACTTTTGTTGTGTACAACAGATGGGGTAGGATAGTGTATGTTTGGGAAGATGCTGGGCAAGATGCTCTGCCTGTTTGGACTGGTTTAAATGACAAAGGTCAGGAGTGTTCGTCAGGAGTGTACTACTGGATTTGGGAATTTGTAGACAACACTCAGCAAGAGCGCCGATTCAATGGGTTTGTTCAGTTGTTAGAGTAGACGGTTTCAATTAAATGACCTGACTACTAATTCGCTGCTGAACCATTTGCCAGATTCTTTTGTTGTACTCTTTTGGATTTTCATTGTATTGATTGAACTCTTCTAAAGAGAAGTTGCCGAGAATCAAATGAACGATTGAATTTTTAAAAGTCTGGTCTTTGGAGAGTGTTTCAAAAATAAAGGCTTCTTTTTTTTTCTTGCTTTTGTCGGTCCAGTTTATCTTTTTATTTTGAATATAGGTTTTGAAAAAGGCGAGTAGTATTTCGTTTTTCATTTTTAAAATTGGACGAAGTGTTTGGTTTTGAAACTCCTCAGTCGGTAAGGGATTTCTTGTTTTTGAGAGTGTTTTAATTTTTGGTCTTTCTTCTGGTTTACGAATCATTGGTTTTTTGATTTAACTAGGACTATAATTTTGTGTGTCCACAGAACTACTTTTTAAATCGAACATTAAATTGTACAACCCAAAGAATGTTCTATTCATGTAAATGAAGTGTTTTGATCCTCTTCCGCCATTTTGACTTCGGAGCTCTTTATCTTTTGTTAATTTCTCACCTAGTGTAAGTATTTCTTGGTAAAAAGATTCATCGGAAAAGTCAAATTTTTTGCTTTGAAAGGGTCTTGTAAATACAGAAAGTAGTTCCTTGAATAGTTTGGATAGAAATTCAATTTCTTGAGGGCTGTCTTTTGGTATGATGACTTCTAGTTGTTTTAAAATTTCTAAAAACCTTTGTTTATTGTTTATGTTTTCGGGATTTACGAGTTCGAAATAAGGTGTATAAAAATCGTTCGGAATTTCTTTGAGGCATCCAAAGTCCAATGCAATGAGGTCTCCGTTTTTGTTTACCAAAAAGTTTCCTGGATGTGGGTCGGCATGAAACTTTTTGAGTACGTGGAGTTGATACATATAAAAATCCCAAAGAGCTTGCGATACTTTTTTGGCTTTTTCCGTTCCCGCATGTTGTGTTGCAAATTCAGAAAGATGTTCACCTTCCATCCATTCCATGGTAATTATTTTTTTTGTAGAAAGCTTTGGGTAAAATTTAGGAAATAGGATATTGGGTATATTTCTGCACCTTTCAGAAAGTTCTGTTCCTTGTTCTAATTCATTAACGTAGTTGGTTTCTTCAAGTAATTTGTTTTTTACTTCCTGAAAATATATTTCTGAATCTTTACTGGATAAGTTTAATATTTTAAGCGCGAAAGGTTTTACTAACGCAAGATCGCTTGAAATACTATCGGAAACTCCTGGATATTGAATTTTTACAGCTAGTGTTTTTCCATTTATACTTGCTTTATGCACCTGCCCTATACTTGCAGCATGGATTGCTTCCGTATTGAAGGAGTCGTAAAGCTCTTGAGGTGTTTTCCCGAAATTTTGTTTAAATGTTTTGGAGATTAATGGTCCAGATAGAGGTGGTACGGAAAACTGAGAGAGAGAGAATTTTTCTACGTATTCTTTTGGAAGTACGCTTTTGTCCATGCTCATCATTTGAGCAACCTTTAATGCACTTCCTTTCAAGTCTTTTAACCCATCATAAATGTCCTCCGCATTATCAGAATTTAAAATTTGATTTGCTTCCTCTTTGGATTTTGTGACTCTATTGGCATAATATTTAACATAATTACCACCTACTTTAGCTCCTGTTTTTATGATTTTTGAAGCACGCTGAACTTTTGAAGTTGGTATTTTATTTACACTTTTCATAAAATTAATTCATTTTAAACGTGTCTTTGAAAAGAAATTTTCCAAAATCTATTACACTTTCTATTTGAGTCAGATTAAGGACTTCAAAGCCGGCTGCTGTTGATTTTTCAATAAATGCATCTGTTTTTTCAAAGGATGGAGATTCATCTTTAAGCCAGAACTTTATTATTCCTAAAAACTGATTCCATACAATTTCTGTTAAGCTCTTTTCCTGAAATTCTTTCAGTTTTTCTATTGGTGGCTCTTTTGCATTTAAGTAAAGTGAGTTTACGAAATCCTTAAAGTCCTTTTTTATGGGGTAAATGTTTGAGAAACTTTTTATGGGGTTTTTGTCACTCAACAAAAAAGTCACTAAACTTCTATTTGCTGTTAGATTTTCAATGTAAGTGTAGTAGAATGAAAGCAGTTTTTCTTTTGATGAGTATTTTTTGAACTCTTTATTTTTCTTTAATACTTTTTGTGTTTCATCAAATAGATGCTGAAAAACATGCTTTTCAATTGCTTCGAATGAACCAAAAAAAACATAAAAATCGGCTTCTTCTATTTTGATATCTTGACAGAATTTATACACGTTTAAAGGGCGCTTTCCCTCAAGAAGGAGGAAGTTGGTGTAGGCTTTTACTAAATCTGATTTTTCCATAACATTTGTTTTAACAAATATAAGTATATTGTGAACATCACGCATAGAAAAATTGTTAATGTACGTTAACTTTATATGGTTCGGAATCCCATATTTTTCTATTTTATAGATAGACGCTTTTAAGTTAACACTGATGAAAAAAATTTTGTTCTCACGTCATGCTAAATCAAGCTGGTTGGATAGTTCTCTTTCTGATCACGACCGACCTTTGAATACCAGGGGTATAAAAAGCGCCCAGCTTTTATCGAAATCCATGCATGATGAATTCGATAAAGTTCAAGAGGTTTACGTGAGTTCTGCAAAGCGTGCTCAAGAAACTGCGTTAGAGCTTAAGTTGGATATAGCAAAAATGTCTACTCATAAGAAACTGTATACATTTAGCTGCACTGAATTAGAACATTTTATTTATTCGATTCAATCGGATGCTCAGTATATCCAATTGATTGGTCACAATCCTGCGTTTACTGATTTTGTAAATAAGCACTCTACTTTTAGTATTGAAAATATTCCAACATGTGGTATGGTTGTTTTGCAATGGGATAATGCGAATGATTGGAGTGATGTTCAATGTGAACAGGCGCGATTGCTTTTGTTTGATGTTCCAAAAAGGCAGGTTTAGCTAGTTCACTTTTCTCTTAATTTAAAACTCCAGGGTAAAGGTATATTCACATACCAATTCGTTTTGCTCATTGAATCCTTTTGTGGATGCAGATACGGTTACGGGGATGTTTTCTTGGATACATTTTTCTAATGCTTCTTGAAAAAGAACTCCCTCATTACAAGTGAATTTTATTTTACCGGTTGCTTTTTTGTGAAACTTGCCGTTTGATTCAATTACTAAAAGAGAAATGGATTCCTCATATTTTCCAATAGAAAAAATAGCCAATATTCCTGTGCTGAGTTCTGCAGTCATGGCCAATACGCCATAATATATGGATTTAAAAGGGTTGGTGTTTAAGTAACCATACTTTACTGAGGTGGTTGCTGAAGTAGGGGAGAGTGCTGTTGCTTTTATACCACTTAGAAAGGTTAGCGGAAGTTTACTGATTTTAAAGAGTCCAAACTTGAATGGGGAAAGTATTTGTGCCCTTATTTTTTGCTGTTTTTCTGAAAGATTCATATTTCCCAAACGTTAGTAATAAACTTATGTTTCTAAAATTACGTACTGATTAATGTGTAATCAAGATATTGCGATAAATCAGCGTATTTATTGGTGTGTTGATTGCTTGTTTATATGGATGTTTTTTTCAAATATTTTACTTGTTGATGCTTTTTGGGTGGTTTTAAAAACGAATCAATTTTTATGAAAAGGTTAAACGTTTTATTGGGTGTGTTTGCTTTCGGTTGTTTTGGAGCGCATGCATTTGATGAGTATGAAGGTTACCTTGGTTGTAAGCATAAGTTTGGTTTAGGTTTTGATTTTCATCCTCTTCCGGTGACTTTATTTGTTGGTGATAAGTATTGGAATTCTGCTTATGGAAATCCAAAGGCTAACAGCTTGGTTTTACCGGTAAGGTTTGATGATTTACCATCTACGGGTGATGATTATATTAATGTGCCAAGGTTTACCCTGAGGGCCTCCGATTTTGTGAGTTATAGCATTAACTATGAACATTTAATCGATGAATACAGTTCCTTTGGAGTTGATTTCATCTTCAGAAGTTCCACCTTGATGGCTGAACATAATAATTCAAGTTGGTTGTATCCAGAGTATTCTTTTGAGACGATTGATTTCGCAAAAGTTTCGGGATTAGATGTAAGGTTGAAATACAGGCATTATAGGTGTAAATTCGCACATCATGCATCTCCACATGGGCTTTATGTGGATTATACTATCAATTTACCGTTTACTGCTACAAAATACTTATACAACAACAATGGAATAAGTGAGCATTCAAGTGGAATAGGGGCCGGTGTTGGGATAGGTAAACAAGGTTTTTTGAATAAGAAAATGACTTACGATTATGGTTGCTATACACTATTTAATTTCATAACGACTAATGAATCTAGGTACTTGGTAAATCATTTGGTGAAAGATTTGGAAGGGAATTTATACAATGTGGATTACCTTCAAGAGCCTTTAAAGCAGCCGGGTATTTATCAAAACAATAGTTCCAACTTCCTCGCCTTTTACTTTAGGATAGGGTACTTTATTTTTTGAATTCTAGCGTTATCTCACAAGGGTCATAAGGATGACAACTGAAGTTGTTGACAACATAAATAATTTTGAAAAGTAGTTTTGTTTTTTTGCAGTATTGGATGTGCTAAAATCGACCATTTAAGATAAAATAGGTTTGAATACTTATTCATCCAAAATATCTTCTATACTTTTTTTGGATTGTGATACTCTAAAATATTTATAATCTGCCCAAAAGGTCATAAAGGGAACAACGGATGCTATTCCACATAGGAATAGATTAGAAAATGACCACTTTTGCTGCCTATATACTGGTAGTAATAAAAGTAAATAAGCAATAAAGAAAACTCCGTGAATCATTCCTGGAACGGATACTGCTTTTTCAAATCCTCCAATATATTTTATAGGCATTGCTATCAAGTAAAGAGCAATGCAAGTGACTCCTTCAATTAGAGCTGCTATTCGTAACCTTCCGATGTGTGTTGTTAAGTTCATGGATTGTATTTTGTTTATCCTCCTTTTCTTTTTACTTGGTACCCTTCGTTTTGCAAGAGTTCAACTATTTTAGTTCTAAAATCTCCTTGGATTAATATTTCTCCTTCTTTCACAGATCCGCCAACACCACATTTTGATTTTAGTAGTTTACCTAATGATTTTAAATCATCGTCTGTTCCAACAAACCCCTCAATTAATGAAACGGCTTTTCCTTTGCGATTTTTTTTGTCGAGGCTAACGTACAGTTTTTGTTGCTGGGGTGGAAGAGTTTCTTGCTCTTCTCCCTCATTTTCTTCATAATTGAAATTAGAGTTTGTTGAATACACTGTTCCCAATCGATCTTTCCAATCTTTTCCCATGTTAGCTAAGTTAATAGTTATTTGGTTTTGGACGCAAACGTGAAGAGGGTAAATAGTGAAAAATCGCATATATTTAGGGTTATGAATCTAAAAGAAGTAAACATTGGAGAAGAACTTTACATTCAAGGGGTTCAAATCCGTCGTGATTATTTGTTTAATGGAATTGAAAATCCCAATCAGTATTTACAGGATCCTTGGGAGAAAAGATCAATTCATGTTGTTGTTGAACGTGATGCGTTAGTATTAGGTGTTGGGAGATTAACCTATGATGAGGATGGAAATGGTATTGTTTCTCAAATGGCAGTAAAGCCTCAGTTTAGAGGAAAAAATGTAGGTTGTATGATTTTGGAACATTTGGTGAAATTGTGTGTTTTTAATTCCTCCGAGAAAATATATATGAGTGCTCGTGAATCAGCTATTGGGTTTTATGAGAAATTAGGGTTTAATACTATTGGTGCTAAATTCGCATCGCCAAAAACGGGTATTGTTCATGTGAGTATGGTTTTAGGACTTTAAAAAAGTATTTATTTTTTAATTAAAAGAGGGAGCAATTGCTCCCTCTTCTTGTGTTGAATGGTTTGGTGATAAGGTTATTTAAAAAACATATTTGTTTTCAGTTACTAATTTTTCAGCTATTGCTTGCCTGGCTTCTTTTACATTGAACGGTGCTACTTTTGTGAATCGTTTAATGCCTAATAGCATCATTCTTTGTTCGTCACCTTCTGCAAATGAATTGATGGCATCTTTACCGGATTTGTTAATTCGATCTGCTGCGTCATAAATGTAGGTTTGTACCATGGCGATTTGAAGTTTTGCTTCTTCTTCTCCTATTTTTAAAATTAATTTTTTCACTCTTAGGAGCATGGATTCGGCAACATACGTTTCAATAATCATATCCGATATGTTCATGAGTATTTCCTGTTCTTTTGCTAATGTTTCCATTAGCTTTTGAACGGCTCCTCCAGCTGCCATTAGTATTGCTTTTTTAAAGTTGGCGATATATCTTCCTTCAGCGGCTAGTAAACTGTCATCTTGATCGCCAAAATCTGGAATACTCATCAATTCTTTTTGTACTGCTTGTGCTGGACCTAGTAGATCTAATTTACCTGTCATAGCTCTTTTTAAAAGCATATCCACAATTAGCATTCGGTTGATTTCGTTTGTCCCTTCAAAAATTCGATTTATTCTAGAATCTCTATAGGCTCTATCCATTGGGGCATCCGCGGAATATCCCATTCCTCCATATACCTGAACACCTTCATCTACAACATAATCAAGTGTTTCTGACCCGAATACCTTTAAAATAGCGGCTTCTACTGCAAACTCTTCTACACCTTTAAGTTTTGCCTCTGCTTCGTCCACTCCACTGGCCAAGAATTCATTGGTGGCTTGGTCAATATTTAAACCAGTTCTGTATAGTGCTGATTCAAGTGAATAATTCTTTATGGCTTGCTCTGCCAATTTATAGCGTATTGCTCCATATTTAGAGATCTGCCTTCCGAATTGTTCGCGTTCATTAGCGTAGTTGATGGCTTGAGTTGTGGTTCTTTTCATGGCACCCAATGCTGCCGCGCCTAGCTTAATTCGACCTATATTTAATATGTTTAGAGCTATTTTGAATCCTCCTTCTCTTTCTCCCAGGAAGTTTTCTTTGGGGACTTTTACATCGTTAAAAAATACTTGTCGTGTTGACGAGCCTTTTATTCCCATTTTTTCTTCTTCAGGATTTAATGTAATTCCTCCGAATTCTTTTTCAACTATAAATGCGCTTAGGTTGGCATCGTCATCTACTTTGGCGAATACTATGAAAACATCTGCAAAACCTCCGTTGGTTATCCACATTTTTTGTCCGTTTAAAATGTAGTGCGTTCCTTCGGTATTTAAAACTGCTTTCGTTTTACCTGAGTTTGCGTCCGACCCTGAGCCTGGCTCAGTTAGGCAGTAACATGCTTTTTTTGCTCCAGCTGATAAGTCGGGTAGGTATTTTTCTTTTTGTGCATCATTTCCATAATAGAGTATGGGTAACATTCCAATTCCTGTGTGTGCCGATAAGGCGACTGCAAAACTATGCCCAGATCCGGTAGCTTCGTTAATGAGTAATGAACTGTTGAAGTTTTTACCAAAACCCCCATATTTTTCGGGTATGGATACACCCAATAAGCCTAGTGCTCCTGCTTTATCTAGTTTCGAAGGCATTAAACCTTCTTCCATTTTATCAATTCTATCTAAATCGGGAAAAATTTCAGCTTCTAAAAAATCATAGCATGTATCACGCATCATGATTTCTTCTTCTCCCCAATTTTCAGCAATAAAAATGTCTTCTACTTTTGCTTCCTTGATGATAAATTCTCCTCCTTTTATTGATTTCTTTTCTTCTGACATAACGGCATAAGTTTTAATTTCAGTATTACTAAACAATAGTTCATTATTCCATTTATTTCATCAAGATTATTCTCTCGAAAATAAAAAGATGACAATTCCCGTATTGTTTTACTTCGTTTCAGCATTGTTTTTTATAACAGTTCAAAAATTCCTGCGGCTCCTTGTCCAGTTCCTACGCACATGGTAACCATTCCGTATTTTTGATTTCTTTTTTTCATTTCACTAAAAAGTTGAACGGATAATTTAGCCCCTGTACATCCCAATGGATGGCCAAGGGCTATGGCTCCTCCATTTACATTGACAATTTCTGGATTAATATCCAATTCTCGTATAACAGCTAGTGACTGACAGGCAAATGCCTCATTTAATTCAACTTGTTCAATCTCATTAAGTTTCATTCCTGCTTTCTCTAGGGCACCAGGAACTGCATAAATTGGTCCCACACCCATTATTTTTGGTTCCAAGGCAGCAACATGATAGGAAACTAAACGAGCAATAGGTTCTATGTTTAACTCTTTCACCCTTTTTTCACTCATTACCATTACAAATGCAGCTCCATCAGAGGTTTGAGATGAATTTCCGGCGGTAACGGTTCCGCCCTTTGCAAAAACGGGTCTTAATTTAGCGAGTGCTTCGATATTTGTTCCTTTTCTAGGGCCTTCGTCAGTATCTATTGTAAATTCTTTTTCTTGTCTTTTTTCGTTTTTGTCAAGGTATATTTCCTTAACGTTTATTGGTGCTATTTCGTCTTTGAAATTTCCGTTTTCTAAGGCTTTTAATGCCTTCATATGGGAATGGTATGAAAATTCATCTTGATCTTCACGAGATATTTTATACACGCTAGCTACTTCTTCTGCTGTTAATCCCATCCCCCAGTACCAATCTGGATTGTTTTTTGCCACGTCGTAGTTTGGAATTACTTTCCAACCGCCAAATGGGATAGGGGACATGCATTCTACTCCTCCTGCTAGTATGCAATCTGCCATTCCAGCTTTGATTTTTGCAGTAGCAATGGCTATGGTTTCTAATCCTGAGGAACAATATCTATTCACGGTTACACCAGGAACTTTTACAGTGTCTAAGCCCATTAAGGAAATCATTCTTCCTATGTTTAAGCCTTGTTCTGCTTCGGGTGTTGCGTTTCCGCAAATAACATCATCAATTGTATTTGGATCTAAGCCGGGTAAATCACTCATTATTTTGCGCACTATTTGCGCACCTAAGTCGTCTGGACGATAAAATTTAAATCCTCCTCTTTTAGATTTCCCTACTGCTGATCGATAACCTGCTACAATGTATGCTTCCATGATTGTGATTGTTATTTTAATTCTTTGGAATCAGTAATAATTCCATTTTCATATTTCACAATGGAACGAATGGTTTCGTTTTTATCATAAAATACCCATTTTCCATTCTTTTTTCCATTTTTGAAGTTTCCGGTTAATCGGATTACTCCTGGGGAATTTTTAAAGTAATAGCTCCAAATTCCATTTTTCATTCCTTTTCTATAGGAACCTTCTACTCGTTTAATTCCGTTTGTATACCATTTTGTAAAAGAGCCATTTTTCAAATCATTGATGTAAGCGCCCCTTTCAAGCATTTTTCCCGTTGATCCGTTGTATCGTACGAACTCACCATTGAGTTTATTGTCTTTATAGGTCATTTGTAAAATCAACATCCCACTTCGTGAATAGGATTGCCAAGTACCCCATTTTTTTCCTTGATCATCCAATTTGTTTCTATGGGTAACTGAATCTGGGGCATATTTTGGCCTTAATGCAGTTAAGTTTTCGGGATACTGATTAAAACTCATCAGTCCAAATACACTTATTAGTATCAGTATTTTCTTTGTTATCGCCATTAACTTATTTTGTTTTAGTTTCTTAATGGTTTTCCTGTTGTTAGAATACTCTGTATTCTTTCTAAAGTTTTCTTTTCTCCAAGGAGAGATAAAAAGGCTTCTCTTTCTAAATTCAATAAATATTGTTCTGAAACTAATGTTTTATTGGAAAGGTCTCCTCCACATAAAACGTATCCTAGTTTTTCAGATATCAGTTTATCGTGTTCAGAAATGTATTTGCCACTATACATTGTATAGGCCCCTGCATATACCATTCCAAGTCCTTGTCTTCCGAGTACTCTTATGTCTTTTCGTTCTTTAGGGCTTGTATATCCTGCATTAGCCATGTCAAGAACGGTTGTTTTTGCTTCGGCAATTTGACGATCCTGATTAACTACATATTTATCTCTACCCTTTTTGTAAAATCCTAAGTCAAATGCTTCGGCCGCGGATGTGGAAACTTTTGCCATTCCAATGGTTAAAAATTTATCTCTTAATGAGGGTAGTTCGATATCTCCATCAAATGTTTCATCCGATAATCTTAATGCAAATTCTTTTGTTCCCCCACCCCCAGGTATAACTCCCGCACCTACTTCTACTAATCCTGTGTAGGTTTCTGCGCTTGCAACTACTTTATCTGCGTGTAATGCTATTTCACATCCTCCTCCTAATGCTAGGGCATGGGGCGCAATCACTACAGGTATTCCTGAGTAACGTATGCGCATCATTGTTTTTTGAAAATACCGCACTGCAAAATCAAGTTCGTCAAATTCTTGTTCTATGGCGAGCATGAATACCATTCCTAAATTTGCTCCAGCAGAGAAGTTGTCGCCTTGATTTGCAATTACTAATCCTTTCCACCCTTCGGTCTCAGCAATATCAATGGACTTATTAATGCCTTGGAGCACTTCACTGCCCATGGTATTCATTTTTGTGTGGAATTCTAGGTTTAGAACCCCATCTCCGATGTCATATAAAGTTGTTCCTGCGTTTTTCCAAACTACATTGGATGCATCGAAGTTGCTTAATGTGATAAATTCTTCAGTGCCTGGTATTGATTTGTATGTTTTGGAAGGGATGTCGTAATATTGCTTTACGCCAGCTTCAACTTTGTAAAAGCTTTCGTTTCCTTCAGCCAGCATTTCTTGAACCCATTCAGCTACTTCAATATCAGATTTCTGCATTAAACCAACTGCGTTTTTTATACCAACTGCATCCCAGGTTTCAAAAGGTCCTAATTTCCAACCAAATCCAGCTTTCATGGCTTGGTCTATTTTATAGAGTTCATCTGAAATTTCGGGTATTCGGTTGCCTACATATGCGAAAAGGCTTGTGAAAATGCCTCTGTAAAATTCTCCTGCTTTATCTTTCCCCATGGCCAAAATGCCGATTCTTTTTGTGAGGTTGTCCTCGGCTTTTGCTAGATCTAGTGTGGCAAATTTAACTTTTTTAGTGGGTGTGTATTCTAGTGTTTCTAGGTCCAGTTCCAAAATGGTCCTTTTTCCGTTTTCATCTTTTTCTTTTTTGTAGAAACCTTGGCCTGATTTGGATCCGAGCCAATTGTTTTCTTCCATTTTTGAAATGTATTCCGGAATGGTAAACTCGGAGTTGGCTTCGTCTTCAGGGCAATTTTGCTGAACGCCTTTGGCTACTTTGATTAAGGTATCCAATCCAACAACATCACAGGTTCGGAAGGTTGCGGACTTAGGCCGACCCAAAATAGGTCCAGTAAGTTTATCTACTTCACCCACTGTCATTCCAAGTTCTTTTACTTTGTGAAATAGGTTCATGATGCCAAAAACACCTATTCGATTGGCGATAAAGGCTGGTGTGTCTTTGCAAAGTACTGTGGTTTTACCCAAATACTTGTCTCCATAATTCATTAGAAAATCAATAACACTTTGGTCTGTTTGTGGTGTTGGTATGATTTCTAAGAGTTTTAAATATCGTGGTGGATTGAAAAAGTGTGTTCCGCAAAAGTTTTTTTGGAAATCTTCGCTCCTTCCTTCTAACATCATGTGAATTGGTATTCCTGATGTGTTTGATGTGATTAAGGTTCCTTTTTTTCTGTGTTTTTCAACTTCATCGAATACCTTTTTTTTGATATCAAGGTTTTCAATAACTACTTCTATGGTCCAATCGCAATCTGCGATTTTATGAAGGTCATCTTCAAAGTTTCCAGTTTCAATTTTTTGGGCTTCTGATTTTTTGTAAAGAGGTGAGGGATTTGATTTTATGGCAAACGTTAATGCATCATTTACAATGCGATTTCTGACTGTTTTGCTTTCTAATGTTAGTCCTTTGGCTTCTTCTTTTTTAGATACTTCTTTTGGGACAATATCTAAAAGGATGACTTCAACACCAATGTTTGCGAAATGACATGCAATACGAGATCCCATTACACCGGATCCAAGTACTCCAATTTTATTTATTTTCCTCATAGTTATATGAATAATAGAAGCGTTGGTAAATGTATGGTTTTACCAATTTTCTCTATTAAAAGTTTCATAAAACAGATAGAAAATATTGACTTATGATTCGTTGTATATCTTTTTTACTAAATGATCGTATTTTTCAAGAATAGGTTTACGTTTCGGCTTCATTGTTGGCGTGAGTTCACCTCCTTCAACAGACCATTCGCAATTCACCAATTCGAATTTTTTAATTTGTTCGGTTTGCCCAAATTGTTCGTTGTATCCTTTTACATCTGAGGATATTGCTTTGATTACTTCTTTGTTGGAACATATGTCATCATTTGAATCACAGCTTAAGCCCTTGTCCTTCGCCCATGTTCTGATGTGCTCAAATGCGGGGACAATTAATGCTGAGGCATGTTTTTCTCCTTCTCCAATAACCATGATTTGCTCGATGAATTGAGAGGCTTTCATTGTGTTTTCAATAGGACCTGGAGCTACATATTTACCTCCTGATGTTTTGAATATTTGCTTTTTGCGATCGGTTATCTTTAGGAATCCATCTTCAAATGTTCCAATATCTCCAGTATGAAACCATTCATCAGTCATTACTTCACTCGTTAAATCGGGTGACTTAAAGTACCCAAGCATTACATTAGGTCCTTTGGTTAAAATTTCTCCGTCTTCGGCAATTTTAACGTCTACTTTTTCAATAACTTTTCCGACGGTTCCAAATTTGGTTCCATTATTTAAAAGTGTATTTACTGAAATTATTGGCGATGTTTCAGTTAGTCCATATCCTTCAAGGATGGGTAATCCAATTCCCCAAAAGAATTTTTGCAATCGTTCTTGTAAGGCTGCTGATCCGGATACAATAACCTTTACGTTCCCGCCCAAACCTTGTCTTATTTTTGAATACACTAACTTGTCGGCTATAAAATTTCTATTGGTTCCAATTTCAAAATTTTGTGCTTTGCCTACTGCCCAAAAGAAAAGTTTTTTAATAATTCCGCTTTTTTGACTTCCACCAGCGATGACTTTATCGTATACTTTTTCAATAAGTCTAGGGACTGCTGTAAAAACGTGAGGCTTTACTTCCTTAATGTTGTCTCCTATGGTTTCTAGGCTTTCTGCGTAATAAATTTTGATTCCGCCAAGTAAATACAGGTTTAAAACGGTTCGCTCGAATACATGACATACAGGAAGGAAGCTTAGTGCGATATCACCAACTTCAGTAGGTAGTAGAGGTTTTCCTGCTATTACATTAGAAATTAGGTTGTTATGGCTTAGCATTACTCCTTTCGGCTTACCTGTGGTTCCAGATGTATAAATTATGGTTGCAAGGTCAGATGCCTCAATGTTATCAATTCTTTGTTGAAGCTCTTCTTGGTGCTGCCCTTTACCGAGTTCAAGAACTTCAGTCCAATGTTTTGCTTCCTCAATCGTATCAAATGTGTACACATCGATTATTGAGGGTGATTCTTCTTTTGCTTTTAAAACTTTCGCCAAAATTTCTTGATCGCTCACAAAAACATACTTCACTTCAGAGTGGTTGAATATGTATACATAATCACTAGCTGAAATTGTTGGGTACATTGGACATAATATTGCACCTACTTGAGAAACGGCATAGTTCAAGATGTTCCATTCTGGTCGGTTGTTATTGATGGAGGCAATTTTATCTCCTGGTTGCACACCAATTTCTATTAGAGCATTACTCATTTGATTAACCTTGTCACTAAATTCTTGAGTTGAATATTTTCGCCATTCGCCATTTTCTTTGGCGGCTAAACAGTCATCAAAAGGATGGTTTTTTAAAGCGTAAGGAAGTATGTCAAATGTTCTTTCGATTTTCATATCAATAATTTTTTGGGCTATTGGTTAATAGTACCTCAGGCAACTTATTTTAGTTTTCTTCGTAAAGCGTTCTAAAAACGTCTTTAAATTAACGTGAAAATTTTACAAAGGTTCTTGGATAAAGATAAAAACATTATTTACTTGGCAAAAAACGTTTCTTGTTATCAACTGATTAACAATTGTTTTTTGATTAATACTTAAATAGTGTTTTCTTTTTTTGTTTACTTAATTGCTAATATTAGCCTTGTGTATGAAATGTGAAAATGATTAATTAAGAGATATTTATAAAAAAGATGAGGAAAACTTTTACAATTTGTGCGTGTTTGTTTTCATTTGGATCTTTCGCTCAATGGGAAAATGCCTATGCTTTTATTGGTGGGGGTACAAGCTTCTATCAAGGAGATTTAAACTCCACTCTTCCAGCGCCACAAATATTTAACTTAAGTCTTAAAGGGGGGCTTGGATACAATTTTAATAAACGCTATGGTATTGTGATGCATTATACCAAAGCTTCTTTAAGCGGTTCTGATCAATACTCAAATAATGCAATTAAAAACGCAAGAGGTTTGAGTTTCGAATCTCCTCTTACAGAGATTGGTTTGAATTTTAAAATAAGAAACATAACCGGAAAACAGGAAACCTATATTGGTTATCTTTTTACTGGAATTAATTATTTTGAATTTAATCCAACTGTAACACGATCAGATTTTGCTACGATTAATTATGTGCCTGAACCGGATTTTCCAAAATCAGGCTTTAATATTCCATTTGGCGTTGGTTTTGGAGTATGGTTAACCGATAACTTTGGATTGGTATGGGAGGCTGCTTTGCATGTAACCTACACCGATTATATTGATGGTGTGAGTAGTAATGGAAATCCTAATTATCCAGATTCTTTCGTAGATTCTCACGTTAAGTTGTTGTATTCTTTTTCGCAATGGGTTGGTATGGGGAAGAAAACTCAAAAAAAATCTAAAGGTTGGTCGCCTAGAAAGGTGAAGTCTATTCAATGTCCAGGGCTTTAATTCCTTTAAGTAACTAGTTCTCTTTTTGTAAGTATTCGAGTAGGTGCATAAGTGTTTTGTCGGAGCTAAAAGAACCTAAAACACTAGCGTTAATTGCAAGGATGGTTTTGTTTATAGGTATAAAGATCAATTTTGATGATGTTCCTCCAAAGGCTCCGTTTTTTGAAATAACATTTAGGTTTTTATCATATTTCACACCACCCATTATTTCTTTATTTGGATTTTTCTTTAAGGCAGTAACGTCTATTTTGTTAAAGATGAATTGTCCCCAATTTGCTAAGTTCGATGCGGATAAATAAATGTGCTGATTTCCGTACGTGCCATCATCAAAAGGGAGTCCTCTTGTTTTTAGGTTTTCGCACAATTGAAATCTGGAGTCTGGAAAAATTTTATATCCATATGCTTTATTGAAAACAGTATCATTGGATGCGGATAGTATGGGTTTGAACATAAATTTTTGTTCAAATATTCTAGTTGCATATTCGGGAAAAGAAATCTGGGTTGCTTCTTCAAGTAAAGAAGTGAGTATTAGATAGTTTACATCTGAGTAAGCTGTTGAGTCTCCTGGGGTAAATTGCAATGCTGGTTTTTCTTTTGTCAAAATGTTTAGGATGTCTTCGTTGTCAAAGCGAATACCTCTATCGGATAGTTTTAAATTCCAGTTGTTGTATACTTTACGGTGATAAAGTTTTATATACAGATGAGGAAGTCCCGATTGGTGTTTTAATAAATGCTTAATTTGAATGTTTTCATAGGGGAAGCTAATGATGTACTTCTTTACTTTATCGGTAGGTTGAATTTGACTATTATCAAATAGGTTTTTGAAAAAATAGGCTATCATAGTTTGTGAAACCTGTCCAATATTAAATACTGTTGAGTCATTGATTGGAGTTTTAAAAACTCTTTCTTTTGGCCCAAAATTTTTTCTGAAAATAAACTTGTTGTTTTGTTTTATTGCTATTTGTCCTGTGAAATCTTTAGGAATTAAACTGGATATAGAATCATGGTTTAAGGTGTTTGACCATAAAAGAATAGGAAAAGAAAAAAAGAGTAAGCTGATTATTTTCGCCATTCTGTTTTGTGTTCAAGTGTTTTACGTTGACTTCTAGGCCAGTCTATATCTGGATATCCAATGTAAAACAAACCTAAACACCGGTCTTTTTCTCCTAGGTTTAAATAAGATTTCATTTCTTGGGAATACGCTATGTTTCCAGAGCTCCAGTAGCCTCCTAAACCATATGCGGTAGCGGTTAAATGAATGTTTTGTACCGAACATGCAACGGCAGCAATTTCTTCTATCTCAGGAATCCTTTCTGTTTCTTGCCGTTTCATACAAATTGCAATAACTACTGATGATAAAGCGGGGCGGGTTAAAAATTTATCGTATTTTCTTGGAAAAAACTCATCTTCTGCAACAGAGCTTTTATAGGTTTTAGCCATGAATTCTCCCAATTCCTTTAAGGCCTCTTCTTGGAAAATAACAAAATGCCAAGGTTCCGTTTTTCCATGAGTAGGCGCCCATCTAGCACTATTTAAAATTTCTTTGATTTGATCGTCAAGAACTTTACGAGGTTTAAAATCTTCTGGTTTAATGGTTCTTCGATCTTTTATTAATTCTCTTGTGTCACTCAAACTGTGTTTCATGGTATTAGGGTATTAAAATTTCATAGTTTCCTGTTGTGAGGTCATAGGATTTATTTCGTAGCCAAAATGGTATGCTTGATAGGGCGGATACACTTCCTCCAATTCCAGTGTATAGTGGAACTAATGTTTCATTATTACTTTGGTCTCCTTCTGCAATAGCCATGGTTACGCCTTTGGTTAAAAAGCCAAGTCCTGCAAACAAAAAAGGGCTCATAATTCCTCGCCACTTTCTTACTTTTTTACTTTCAATTTCTAAATGTTTTATGTCGCTGACAGCTATTTCCATACCGTCCGATAAAACAAAACTAGAATCAGATGTGGTGATTAAAATTCCAACGTCTTTGGTGATTTCAACTTCCAAAATAGAGTCGGAATAAAGTTTGTAGTAAATTCTAGAGCCAAAATCAATTTCTTTACTTTTTTCAGTTGATGTGTTTCTAATTAGAACTTGAGCATTTACATTAGAAAAACTAATTATAAATGTAATGAAACACAATCTTGTGAAAAACTTCATAGGATTTAAAAAGTATTACTAAATATTGTTATCTAAGTTAATGTAAATTTCAATTTTTATTAAAATGTCCAGCAAATTAATTGATAGAATTCCAAATCTTGCTTTGAGTGATTTTTTGGAGGGAAGTATAGAACTTAAAAATAAATTTGTGGAAGATTTAGGTTTTGCCTTTGAATCTATTGGTTTTGTTGCAATCAAGAATCACGGTTACTCAGCTGAAAATCAAAGCAGTTTATACGATTCTATAAAGGAATTTTATGAATTGGCCGATGAGGTTAAGGTTAAGTATGATGGAAGTCATACTGGCGGACAGAGAGGTTATACTGGAAAAGGTAGAGAACATGCTGCTGGCAGAAAAGTAGGGGATTTGAAAGAGTTTTATCATATAGGAAAGGAAATTAAGGGGAGTACGTCTCTGCACTATCAACCAAATATTTTTCCATCTGAGATTCCTCAATTTAAAGTACAAACCTTGAATGCTTATGCAACTTTGGAAGAGATTGGGAAAAATATCCTGAGTGCTATTGCGTTATTCTTAGATTTGGATGAAAAGCATTTTGAAAATAAGGTGGATAAGGGAATTAGTATTTTAAGACCTTTGCATTATTTTCCTATTGAAAATCCTTCAACTATTGAAAAAGGTGCTGTTCGAGCAGCTGAACATGGTGATATTAATTTAATTACCCTTTTAATGGGGGCGAGTGCTGAAGGACTTGAAGTTAAACGAATCGATGGAACATGGATTCCCATCACTGCTGTGAAAGATTGTTTAGTTGTTAACGTTGGCGATATGCTACAGCGATATACAAACGGGCGATTAAAATCAACGGTGCATAGGGTAGTAAATCCTCCTGAAGAGAAGATGAAAACTTCTCGGTTTTCGGTGCCTTTTTTTATGCATGCTAACCCTGATATGGATTTGAGTTGTTTGTCAACATGTGTTTCAATGGATAATCCAAAAAAATACGAGGACATTACTGCTGAAGGCTTCCTTATGCAGCGGTTGAAAGAAATTGGGCTTTTGAGTTGATGTTAATTCTTAAAAATCAGCAACAACCTCCACCAGGACTACATGTGTTTGGGGTATTACTTATTGGTGTAGCAATTGTGTTGTTTTTTGAATCTTCTTCTGGAACTATGCAATACCCTTTTGCTAAACAATCGGTGTTTGTGCTTTTTAAAATAAACTTCCCATTACCGAAGTCTAAATTGTATTTACCAATAGTATCTGACTCGTATTCAACCTCTATCTCTAAATCTTCTAAGGCCAGCATTTTTTCAGAAACATCAACTATTGATCTTAGTTTTTGAGCGCTTAATCTGTGATTGTAGTCATCGGCTGACCACAATTGAAAATTAATTACAGCTTCTTTTCGAAGTGCTCCTCCACAATCTACGAAGGTTTTTTCTATTTTACCTACTTCCGTGACGTGAAAATGCTCGGGAACTTTTTCTCCATTGGGTAATACAAATTCAACTTGATTAAGTTCTTGAAGTAGTATTTTTAAAGCAGATAATTTCATGGCTAGAGATTTTTATACAAAAATAGGGTAATAATTGGAATACCTTACTAGAATTGAAAAATCACTTTATTATTTTGAAGGGAATATTACCGGTTGCAACATTTCCATTTCCGTCCTTAGCGAATATAAAAAGGCGGTATTCTCCAGGCGATGAAATGTAAAATTTAACGGTATTTTTTTTAGTGTCTGACTTTTTAAAAACTCCTCTCAATGGCTTCGGTGCTTTTTCTTTATCTCCCCCTGTTTTTTTATCGGTACTTTCAGGTATAACTTGCCATTGATAGAGTATTTCGTCTTTATCGGGGTCTGAGATGTCTACATGGGCTTGCAGCACTGTGCTGACTTTTTGAATAATGTTGTTGTGTCCTTTTTTATCGGATAGTGTAAAATTAGATATACTGGGCGCTCTGTTTTTTGGTTTTTTTCCGGTCCAGCCTTTGATCATGATGTCCATTACTTCAGTTTCTTCTCCTTCTTCGGTGAACATGCTAAACCAAGTTGAGGTGGTTTCTTGTTTTTGACCCCATAAGAATACGTACGAACCTAGGCAGGTTGAGGTGTCGTTTAGTATGCTTGTTAAGCTCGCTTTATAGGTTATAGCTTTTTCAGAACTGGTTTCTTCGATAGCTGCTCCCCAGGAGGTTTTTCCTACTTCCCACCATCCGTAGGGTCCCCACTCAGCAACAATGTAGGGTTTGTTCCAGTCGTACATGTTTATAGCGTCCTTTAAATAGGAGATGTTTCCATAAGTGTTTATCCCGAGTATGTCTAAACTGGGCGTATGTTGCTTAATGAGTTTAACTTCAGCAACATCCAATCCTGCTGTAACCAGCATGGTTGGGTGATTTGGGTCTTCTTCTTTTACAACCTTACAAACCTCCTCCATGTGCTTCCAAACTTCAAAATTGGTATAATCTAAGTCCATTTCGTTGCCAACGCCCCATATTAGTATGGAAGGGTGATTTTTATATTTCCGAACGGTTTCTCTTACCATTTTTAGCTGAGAGGCTAGTGCTTGCTTGTTGGAATAATCAAATCCTTGTCTTTCCTGTCCTATCCATATGCCAAAACATACGGTTAAATTGTGCTTTTGTGCATCATCTAATATTTTATCGGTTTGTGCATCGATACCCCAGGTTCGAATTGAATTCCCTCCGTATTTTTTAAGTTTTTCTAGGTTTTCTGTTCCTCCAGCTCCTCGGATATAATAGGGTTTTCCATCCCTAAGGAGTTGATATCCTTTTTGGTTTTGAACAATCTCTACTTTAGACCCAAAAACCATTAGGGGTAAACAAATGCTGCTCATAATTAAAAGTATACTGTTGCGCATCATGGCTATATTTGATTTATTATAACTTTTGGTAAACCTTTACATAATCTACCTCCATGTATTTAGGGGCATTTAGGGAGGGTGCATCTACTGTTCCGCCTAAATTTCCTCCTACTGCGGTATTTAAAAGTATGTGAAATTCTGCATCGAAGGGCCATGTGTTGGATATACTAGGGTTACTTCTAATTACTCGAAAGGTTTCTTCATTATCTAAATACCATACTATTTTGTTCTCATCCCATTCTACACTGTATAAATGAAATTGGTTGTCATCCATAAACTCAGTTGGGGTTCCTATGTACTGATGATTGTTGAAATTATCTGCAAAATGTAGTGTGTTTAAAATTTCCTGAGGGCTGTTTCCTACATATTCCATAATGTCTATTTCTCCACTTATTGGCCAGTTTTGGGATGGATTAGAAGGAAGTAGCCAAAATGCATGCCATAGTCCTTGTGTATCTGCCATTCGAATCATGGCTTCTATTTTTCCATATTTAAAATCTGCTTTTCCTTTCGTGCGCATTCTTGCTGAGGTGTATTGATAGTTTTCAAATTCTTCTGCAACTGCTTTGATTAATAATTTCCCATTGCTTACTCGGGCATTTTCTTTCTTGTAGTATTGTTCTTCATTATTCCCCCATCTCCACAATCCATAATTTGCGCCATCTCCAATTTGGAATTCCCATTTTTCAGCGTCGATTTCAGTTCCACTAAATTGATCTTCCCAAACCAAAGTAAATTCCGTTTTTATTGGGTCACTTTGTTTACAATTAAAAAAAGTGAAGGCAAGAAGAATTAGTGAAATTTTGTTGGTCTTTTTCAAAGCAAACATTTTATTTAGTAATTCTTGTAGTTATCGTTGTATTGTTGTTGAGCACTATTTTAGCAATGTAATTGCCTTTTGCATAATTGCTTACATCAATAATTGTTTTTTTAGTCCTTACTGTGATGGTTTCCATTAATTTTCCATCTATGGATATTATTTCTATAGTACCCATTGCTCCTTCAGATTTCAATTCTATGATAATCTGGCTGGACTTCTGGACTGGATTGGGGTACAAGGAGATTATGTTTTCAAATTCATTGGGTATGGAGGTTGAAACAATTTCTTTTGAAAAGATAAAATTGTCGATATAAATGGTGTCTTCTGTTTCTGTGGATGGGTTGAATAAAAACGCAAATTTCTCGATGGATTCTGATGGAGAAATGGTGGAGAAGTCTAATGAATAGGTTATCCAGTCCGCCGATGCTATAGTTGTGATAGAATCGATGGATAATTCAGTATTGTTGGCATCTTGCATGCTTATTAAAAATTTTTGTGGTGCGTTGGGATCATATATGTCAATTTTAGCAGATATGTAGGTGTCTGTTGTAAATGGATTGTCAATTGCACCCCCAAATGCACCATCGGGCATAGTGGTCCATTTTATGAACTGACCGCAATTGTTTGATGTGTTATTGATTTCATTCATTGGGTTTTCTACTACTGTAAAAGTTCCATTTGAAAAATCAAACGATACGTTTCTTTGGCAATCAAAATCTTCGGCAATGGAGTCAACCAATGAACTTGTTTCACATGGATCATAGAATTCAGGACCCATTATGTTGTCGAAGTAAAAGACGTGATTGGTATTGTTTCCTGGGTCAAACAGAATTACCATTCGATCCACGTCTGTATTATCAACCCCAGCATCGGGCTGCTGGTCAAAATTAAATGTTAGAAGTTCCCATTCGTTTGTGCCTGAGGTGGTGGTTTTGTATTCGCTGTGTCGTCCTGTTGGATGATTGTCGGGTTTAGCATTTAAGCTGTTCTCAAGGGTGATTTGAACGGATACAGAGACATCTGTTTTTACCATCATAGTGATTTTTTTTTCTCCGCTTAGATAATCCGATAAGTCGTACATAGGGGAGATAGGGTCTATTACAATTACATCATAGGGAACACCTACGTATCTTGTGTACTTTGCACAAGTAGCGGAGCTATTTATTCCTGACTGATTTGTGTTTGTTGTATTGTTTTCAAAAACACCATTAATAAATCCATAGGCTATTTGAGGGGTTCCCTCAAAATCATCGTACAATTGCTGCGCTTTTGTAAGTGTAAAAAATAAAAGCAGGGAAATTAATAGGGAAATTTTACTTCGTTTCATGGCTGTTATAGTTTTAATTAAGAGAGAAATGGAACTTCAGAGAACTGATAAAATATACCATTTATTCCTTTAAATTCAAAATATAAAGCGTTCGATGAAAGGAGTTTAAGCCCTTTAAAAATTATTCATTTACTGAAAAATTCGTTTTTAAATCACCAACGCTAAGGGTGAAGTCTCCGGATTCCAAAATCCATTCGTTTTTTATACCGACAAAGGCAAGTTCTTTCACAGGTATGTCCAATTTTACACGTTTACTTTCATTCGGTTTAAGTTTGATTTTTTCAAAGCCTCTTAATCTTTTTACACTAGGAGTTACGCTTGCCACAAGGTCTGAACAAAAAACTTGTACGACTTCACTTCCTTCTATGTCCGAATCGTTTGTTAGGGTAACTTCAATTTTAAGGGTGTCGGATTGAGTATAGGACTTTTTATCCAGCTTCAGTTCTGTGTATTTGAAACTTGAATAACTTAATCCATATCCAAAATTCCACTGGTACACCAAGCCTTTAAATTGTGCGTCATATTCACTTAATGAAGAGGTTTGACCTAAAAATCTATTGATTTTTTCGGTATGCTTATGGTCGTAAGTAATGTTTAATCCTTGGTATTTGGGATAGGTGAAAGGGAGTTTTCCTGATGGGTTGTTTAAACCAAAAATAGTTTCTGCAATTGCTGTTCCACCTTCGTCTCCTGGTAAATAAGCTAAGAGTATGGCATTCATTAAAGGCTCTATTTCCCTCATTATACGTGGTCTAGCTGTGGTAGAAACAACAACTATCGGTTTTCCACTTTTGTGTAATTCTTTTACCAAATTTTGTTGTGCTTTTGGAAAGTCGAGTACATTGATGTCTGCGGGTCCCTCTGCTGCAGGGTCTTCTGCTAAACATACAACGATTACATCATGATTTTCAGCTTCTTTTAGGGTTTCTGAAGTGTTGATGTTTGTGTCTAGTCCACTTCCTTCCATGTAAGTTACATTAGGAGATAGGATCTTGAGCGCTTCTTGTATGGTGTTTTTCCCTAGCGTATTGTACTTGGTTTCATCACCTTGCCATGTATGTGTCCACCCTCCATTTATATAGTTTAATGAATTTGCACCAGGCCCGGTGACTAATATTTTTGTTGATGTGCTGAGGGGAAGTATGTTTTCGTTTTTAACGAGTGTAATGGCTTCTTTGGCAGCTTGCAGGCTTTGAAGGGCATGTTCTTTTGAACCAAACTTTGGGAAGTCATCAAAATTGGGGTAGGGAGTTTCAAACAATCCTAATTTTTCTTTTGCAATTAAGATTCTTCTTACCGATTCATCGAGCCTTGATTCCTTTATTGAACCTTCTTTTACCAACTCTATTAATGCGTCGTTGAACGAATAATCATTTGGTGTCATGCTCATATCAACTCCTGCATTTATAGCAAGTAGGACGGCTTCTTTCATATTGGCTGCTATATGGTGATCTTTATAGAGCTTAATGATGTCCTCCCAGTCGGTTAGTATGATTCCTTCAAATCCTAGATCATCACGTAAAACTTTGGTGAGTAGTT